>JALGWB010000201.1 GCA_025774405.1 bacterium | reverse complement strand
AGGGGTCAAAAGGGGTCGGAGCCAAAAACGTGCACAACGCGGTATACTTGGGTCTGCCCTCCACTAGACGCGCTAACTTAATGAAAAATAATGAGGTAGGATTGTGCACGTTTTTGGCTCCGACCCCAAGAAGGTGCAAGGGGGTGCGCCCTGCACGTTTTTGGCTCCGACCCCAAAGAGGTTAGTTGATGTAGCCGAGGCTCTTGAGAATGCGCCATCTGCCGGACTCACGTGCGCTCGGGATGCGGGCGGGATGCAATCCTTGGGGTGCTATCCAGGAAGTCATGACTGAATCGAGGTGGGCTGCCAGGGGGTTGGTAATATCATAGAGGTTGCGAGTCTCACCTGGATCTTTGGAGAGGTCATAGAATTCCTTGATGATATCGCCGCTTGAAGTCTCCTTCCAGACCAGCTTGGCCTGAGCAGTCCTTACTGCATGCCTTGGAAGGCTCTTTTCAGGGAAGGGGAAGGTCTCTGAGAAAAAGTAAGTGACAGGTTCGAACTTGGCACCAGCAATAAGTGGAAGAAGGCTTTTCCCTTCGATTTCCTTAGGCTTGCTTATCTCGAGCAGATCAAGCAAGGTAGGCATGATATCGATTGTCTCAACTGGCTGACTCACACGGCGATGGTCAATCAAAAGTCCGGGTCCATAGAAGAGCAGTGGAACCCACAGGCACTCATCATAGAGACCAATATCATGCCCGAAATAGTATTCATGTTCGTAGAGAATCTCTCCGTGGTCGGAAGTCAGAACAATGATGGTTTTAGCCTTAAGTCCCAGTGCAGTCAGCTCATCAAGTAGTCTTCCAACCTGACGGTCGGTGAAAGCGACTTCCCCATCATAGCAACCCCTGAGATAGCTCACGTCAGCCTGCGACAGCTCAATCCTGTTACGCCACACATTGATGATGAACTCAGGTTCACTGTTGGCATCGCCATCGTAGGTTCCAGCAAAGCGATCCTTATAGATTGGTGGTGGATTATAAGGGCGATGTGGATGAAACCAGTGCACCCAAAGAAAGAAGCGATCATCCTTGTGCCCTTTCAGCCACGCCAGTACGGCCTCAGTTGTAAGATCAATTCCGTTTCTGACAGCTGCCTTGCGTTCGGCGACATTGTACTCCTTATGAATCTCCCAATAGGTATCAAATCCCTGGGTCAGATTGTATTTGCTGTCAAGAGCATGGCTACTTATGAAGGCGCCCGTCCTATAGCCCCTAGCCTTAAGAAGCTCGGCCAGAGTCTGCACCCCTTCCTCGACCGGGCTTTCATGGGTGATCGACCTGTGATGGCGAGGATGCATCCCCGTGAAAATTGATGTATGGGATGGCAGAGTCTGTGGCGCCTGACAAAGAGCCTTCTCAAAAAGCACGGACTCGGCTGCCAATGCGTCGATGCGCGGGCTGGTGGGCTTGGCATAACCGTAGCAGCTCAGATGATCTGCCCGGAGCGTATCGATGGTTATGACGACGACGTTGGGTTTGGGCTCACGTGTGCATTGGATTATTATCAACCCAAAGGCTAGGGTAAGCGAAAGCCAAATACGTAGATTCCCGACCTCCATCCTATTTCTGTTTTGAGCATTCATCCCAAGATCAATCTACCACAGTGCCCGCCAGGGGTCAATTGGGGCATGCACCAAGCCTGGCTCATCAAGAAGGGGCATAATATGATAGCAAAGGAAGCATTTGAAACATGTGCTGTGTTTGGCTTACGCTCGTGGTATGCGCCCTGAGAACGAAACCTGAGAAGCACCATGAGTAGACGACTGACATATATTCTCGTAGCAGGAGCAGTCATACTGCTGGCGAGCCTCGAAGTCTTTAGCATACGCGAAAAATCGCTCACCCAGGATGAACCATGGCACTTCCGCTATGGAGTCAACATTCTCGATGGCGACGCATCACGCTTTGTTGACGGTACAATGCCAATAACAGCGCTGAATGTAGTCCCCTCCAGAGTGGCAGACTTGGGAATTCTGTCGAGATATCGCAGCGCTCTCAAATCGGTGACGACTGGAAGATATGTGACTATTGCATTCAGCATCGTCGTTGCGCTGGTTGTATTTGCATGGAGAAGGCACCTGTATGGATACGCTGCCGCTTTGTTGTCTCTGTTTCTTTATGTCCTGAGCCCGAACATGATCGCTCATGCGCGCCTTATAACGACTGATGTCTATGCAGCCGGCATGGTGCTTCTGGCGCTCTACACACTTTGGAGATTCACAAAGGATCCGTCGCCTCGCAATGGGTTTGTAGCAGCAGCCTTCCTTGGTCTCAGCCAGATAGCCAAATATGCATGCGTTCTCCTCTATCCGATTGCGCTCATTGTCTTGGGGCTTCGCTACGGACATGTCCTTGTCAACAGGATCTCAACCAGCAATCCGGATTGCCCGCGACACAACTTACGCAAGGCCTTGGCATATGCAATCGTCTTTATCCTGGTAAGCCTTGTGATCATCAATGCCGCCTTTCTTTTCGATGGAACATTTACCCCGCTCAATCAATATGCGTTGCGGAGCAATGGTTTTAAGCAAATCAGCCACGCCCTGGGTCCGCTGGCAAAGCTGCCCCTTCCACTACCATATCCGTACCTCGACGGAATCGATTGGGGAACATACAGAACCGAGACAGGCAAGGGATTTGGCAGTATGTATCTTCTTGGGCGGCTGCGGGAAATTGGTGGTTTCAAGGGGTACTATTTTCTTGCCTTCCTCTTTAAGGTTCCATTAGCAACTCAAGCACTTATCTTGATCGCTCTCGTCCTCTACAGTCGAAGGTGGCAGGAGTATAATTTTTCGTGGGATGAGGCTTTCCTTATCGTTCCTGTAGCTTTCCTTGCGATCTACTTCAACTTCTTCTTCAAGCTCCAGATAGGACTGCGCCACTTCCTTGTCGTCCTGCCGTTGCTCCATGTCTTTTGCGGAAGTCTCCTCAAGCAGGGCCTGGCAACCAGGCGCAGGCTGGTAACGGTGGCCATTCTGCTTTCTTATCAGCTGGTATCGATTCTCTCTTACTTTCCTCACTACATACCTTACTTCAATGAGCTGGTTTGGGATCGGAAGCGAGCATACAGAATCCTGGCAGATTCCAATATCGACTGGGGACAGGACAGGCTGTATCTTGAGCGCTATCTCAAGGAACATCCTGATGCCTTCGTCGAGAAGAGCGATTGGCGGATGAAACGTGTGCGTCAGCGCCTCAAGCAGCAGTATCTTCATCCCGATTTCCCCGATTCGGGGAAGATAATCGTCAGCGTGAACAACTTGGCTGGCATTCATGATCCAGATCGTTACAGGTGGCTGAGAGAAAACTTTGAGCCGGTCGATCACATTGGCTACTCGTATCTCATCTTTGAGATATCTCCACAGGATAGTCTCAAGCCGAAGTAGCACATCTCGAGGATGGTTGCTTGCGCCTTCTCGTTAGCTGCACTTCGAACGCAATGAGAACTTTAGAATCAAGACCTCCAAATGATATGATAGAGTGTGGTAATAGGTTCGACATGCATCGGAGAATCTGCAACCAATGAATAGGCGGACTGCCATAGTTTGGATTTCAGTCGCAACCGCGATTTCGATTTTTGTTGTACTAACGATCGTGCGGCGGCCCCCGGACACCGATACAAGCTCCGACCGAGCCCTCGAGCGTCGTCTTGAGCATTTACGGTCTGTTCCCTACACAACGATGACTGAAGAGGCTGTGGGAGATGAAATGTCGGGGGTGATGGTCTATGATAGCCTTCGAACCTGGCGAGGCTATCAGATATTCTGTTCAGCCATCTCGCCTGAAGTTTTGCTAATGGATATGCGTGGGGAAATAGTCCACAGATGGTTCTATCCTGAGAAACGCCAGCGAAGATGGACCTGGGCACCTGCACTTATGCTGCCCGATGGCGATGTGATAGTGGTCAGCAAGATGAAGAATATCAAGCGCCTTGATTGGAATTCCAATCTTATCTGGCAACTTGACGTCGAGGCTCATCACGAAGTTTCGCTCGCTCCCGACAGTACTATCTACACGCTCTTTCGAGATATCAGGCATTACCGTGGGCTTCGGGTTAGGTTTGCTGTCATTCTCCACCTGACACCTGATGGGAAAGAGATCGATCGCTGGTCAAGCTATGAGCATCTTGATGAGATCAGGGCAGCCTTTGACACCCGCTCTTTTCTCGACACCATCCTTGATAGTCTCGAGGAGCACGGCGGTATTGGTTCAATTCAAAGCACTATACCTGGAAGGTTCGAGGTCTATCAGCGCCTGGGCGAAAACATCTACGACTATTTTCACATGAACACGGTGAGCATTCTTCCAGAAAATGACCTGAGCGACGATGAAAGATTCCG
>JALGWB010000200.1 GCA_025774405.1 bacterium | reverse complement strand
TAGAGCTTTATGGTCTTCAATCCTGCCTCAGCAAGCATCGAAACGCTGTCGATTATACGGCGCCGATCAATGCGCTTGCCGATACGTTTTCTCAAATCATCGCTGCCGGTCTCAGGCGCAATAGCTATCGTCCTGACGCCACTTCTGGCCAGGAATTCAGCAATTGTCGGGGTTATCTGATCAGGTCTCAAGGAGGAGACACCAGCGCTTCGACCCGATGCTACAATGTGTCTGAGAAGATCAGCAAATCCTGGGTGGTCACCAACAGCTGTTCCGAGAAGCCCGATACGCCTGCCTCGAGCAAAGGAATCTATGAGATCGACAGTCGACCTGAATCTTACGGGCCTGTATAGAGTACCGGCTGAACAGAATAGGCATCCACGCCCACACCCCCTCCCAACTTCCGTCAGGAGCATCTCCCCAAAGTGAGACCTCCTGTCGGTGCTTAGTACCAGACCAATGGCCTCATCAGGGGCATATACACGTTTGACAGGATGGTTATCGAGAGCAGGAAGAAAAACACCATCTATCGCCGCTAGCTTTTCAAGGATAATAGCCTTGGATAATCCCCGATGCTTGGCGTCTTCAAGCACTGTGAGGACATCACCTATAACGGGCTCAACTTCCCCGACGAGGATCGCATCTGCGAAGTCAGCGACGGGCAGCGGATTTGAAGCCATTGTGAAACCGCCAAATATTATGAATGGAAATGGCTCCTCCCTTCGCTCGGCCAATGGCTCAATACCAGCCATGCGAAGCATCTCAGGAACCCTGACAAAGTCATTTTCATAAGCGAGCGAGAAGCCAACGAGATCGAAGGAAGCGACATCTCTTCTCGTACGTACTCCAATAAGAAGTCGCTTTCTCCGAGAGATGACCTCTGACCTGACTCCGGTGGGATAGTAGCAAGAATCCGTCAGGGCAGTGGTTTCACCCAGAATATGTAAAACCTTAAGGAAGCCCAGGCTCGCAAGGGCAACTTCTCTGGAATTGGGATAGATGATTATTGCCGAAAGGTCAACTCGAAACGGACGGGTTGATCTAATTGTCACCCTGCTTGCCTGTTGAAGGGTTGTCGATCCCGATGGTTTTCTTCTCTGCAAGTGCAACGACGTTGCCGGGTTCAATCCGTAAGACTTCATCCAGATGATTGATAGCCTCAGTTTCGTTGCCCAGTTGTCTCAGAGCGAAGCTCAGAGCCAGGCGAGCGTCCACAAAGTTTGGATTTATTTTGATAGCATCCTCCAGCTCAGCAATCGCTTCAGAGGTCTTGTTCATGGTCAACAGAATCTCGCCAAGCCTGAAGTGGATATCTGCAAAGCCTGGTGAGAGCTCTTTGGCCTTGGCAAGATATTGGGCAGCCAGCGTGAGATTACCACGTTTCTTGGCGAGTTCGGCAAGGTTGAGCAAAGCTGGTACATACCCGGGCTCAATCTCGAGAGCCTTCTCAAGGAGTCTGTCAGATCTATCAAGATCTCCCTTCCTGAGATAGGCTACTCCAAGTGTTGTGTAAACTGAGGCACTCGGCTCACCACCATAGTCCGATCTTTCGAGGATTTCGACAGCAGCATCATAGTCACCCATGCCTATCAACAGGTGACCAGCAAGGCCCATCTCCTTGTCAAGATCCGAATCGAGTGAGATGGCCCCCATAAGCTCGCTTCTGGCTCTTTCTACATCACCGAGAAAATAGAGGCAGACAGCGCTGTAGTATTTTGCCTTGCCATAATCCGGGATAATCTCCAGAGCCTGCCTGAAGGATGCAAGTGCCTCTTCCATCCTGCCAATCTTGAACAGACCAAGCCCACGACAGCAATGGATATCGGGATAGCAAGAAGCCAAGTTGAGAGCCTTGTCAAACTGCTCAATCGCCTCGACATAGCGTCCCTTGAGCATATAAGCATTGCCAAGGTAGAAGAGGGCATCGACATACTTCGGATTGATGTCGAGAGCTGCATAGAGCTCTTTGATGGCATCATCGACTCTGTCGCTCTCGAGGTATACGATTGCAAGCTTGACCCTGATATCGGCCCAGGACGGTTTTCTGCGACGAGCCTCTTCAAATTCCGCAATGGCTGCTTTCAGGTCGCCGCGGTTATAAGCTTCAACTCCGCGATCGGTGTGCTCATTGGTTAGCCTGCGTTCCTCCATGATACCCTTGAGATTATGGAGGAGCGATTCAAGGGCCTGGACATGATATCTACCCGAGACAGGATGGGAAGGCAGGTTGCCAACCTCAAGTCCCTGGTCGATAGCCTTTTTCAACTGAGTTCTAGCCTCTGCCCGTTCCCCGATCTCATGCAGGCATATTGCAAGATGACAACGGGCTTCGACATACTCAGGGTTTATGCGGATGGCCTCCTTCAGCTCCCTCACAGCATCACCATATCTGGCAAGGTGTTCATAGACCAGGCCAAGGTAGTAGTGCAGATCAGGATATTCAGGGTTAACCTCAAGTGCTTTTTCAAATTCGGTCAGGGCTTGTTCATAGTCACCTTTCTTATAGTGGAGCAAGCCAATATTGGCTCTCGCTCTGGCAGCATAGAAAATCCCAAGATTGTAGTAAGGGCTTTTCTTGTCATGAGATGTTCTAATCACCTCTTCAAACTCGGCTATCGCTTCCTCATATCTGCCCGAGCTATAGTACTCCATACCCTTAGAGTAGTGGTCATTCTTGATTCCTCCGAACATCCGATCCAGGAGTGACATAATTACCTCCTAGTCGCAATGCCTCCTCATGAAGGCAGGCGTATCGTAATCAACATCGATCCTGGGATTGAGCGAGAACCTGTTTTCAGGGTTGACCTCAGGTATTTCCCTTCTTCTGAGAGCTCGTTGAAGTGGACTTGGTTCTGTCTCAACTGGCTGCTTTTCGGATGAGATTATGCGCCCTTCCGCAATAGGCTTACCCTTGCCTATGCCAGTGGCGATAACCGTAACCCTGATTTCATCAGTCAGGGATTCATCGATGGCTGTGCCGAATATCACGTTGGCATCGGCTCCGGCCGCGTCGAAGATCGTGTTGGCTGCATCGGCTACCTCGGCAAGGGTCATATTCGTTCCGCCTGTCACATTGATCAGGAGGCCCCTTGCACCAGCTATGCTCACATCATCGAGCAACGGACTGCGAAGGGCACGCACAGCGGCCTCTTTCGCCCTATTCTCGCCTGAAGCGCAGCCGGTACCCATTAGAGCATCGCCCATCTCTGACATTATCGTCCTGACATCAGCAAAATCGAGATTTATCTCCCCAGGCTTGCTTATCAGATCAGAAATACCCCTTGTCGCCTTGAGTAAAACCTCATCGGCCATTGCAAAAGCATCAAGCAGAGGCGTTTCCTTCGGAGCGATCTGGAGAAGTTTTTGATTGGGTATTGCTATGACAGTGTCAACCTGACGCCTGAGCTCCTCGATACCTTCTTCAGCCTGTCGCATTCGCTTCTTACCCTCGAATATGAAAGGCTTGGTCACGATGGCGACCGTCAATGCTCCCGATCCTTTAGCCAGCTCTGCTACAATTGGACTCGCGCCGGTGCCAGTACCTCCACCCATGCCGGCGGTGATGAAGACCATGTCGGCTCCCTCGATCATCTCAGCCAGGACCTCCCGGTCCTCTTCCGCTGCTCGCTTGCCGATTTCAGGATCCCCACCTGAGCCAAGCCCCTTGGTTATTCGACTTCCGATTTGAATCTTGGTACCAGCACATGATCTTGAAAGAGCCTGACAGTCAGTATTGACTGCAATGAATTCCACTCCTTCAAGATTTGAGAAGATCATACGATTAACTGCATTGCCACCAGCACCACCAATCCCTATGACTTTCATTCTCGCATTTGCAGCATTCTCGATTTCGAACTGAATCATCTTACCTCACCTCTCCTAGAAGAACGTACTGACCCACTCTCTTACCCTTGCGAAAACGTTTCCGATCCGACCTTGCTTGTCGACGGGAGTGACACCCCCTTTCGCTATCACATTTGCAGCATAGTAGATGAGTCCAACACCTGTTGACATCTTCGGATCACTGACATATTCACTCAGCCCGTTCACATTCTCTGGTAGGCCTATCCTAGCAGGCATTGACAACACCTCTTCAGCCAGATCCTCAATCCCACTCAGGAGTGATGTCCCACCTGTGAGCACGACACCGGCGCCCAGCACTTCATAGTAGTCGCTCTTGAGTAACTGGTTCTTCACCAGGAAAAGGATTTCCTCAAGCCGTGCCTCGATGATCTCGCTTATCTCCTTAAGTCTTGCTTTCCTTGGCTTACGTCCATGTACACCCGGCACTTCAATAGTCTGTTCGCTTACCGAGGCCGAAAGGGCGCAGCCATGCTGAACCTTAATGTTCTCAGCCTGTCCGAACGGTGTCCTCAAACCAATCACCA
>JALGWB010000199.1 GCA_025774405.1 bacterium | reverse complement strand
TGACTATGCACAGAATCAGCTGGGGGATATAGTCTATGTTGAGCTCCCGGACGTTGGAACCAAGGTGAATCAGATGGAGGCCTTTGGCACAGTCGAAGCTGTCAAGGCTGTCAGTGATCTCTTCTCACCAGTCTCAGGCGAGGTTGTTGAAGTCAATGATACTTTGAGGGATGATCCTGCACCAATCAAGGCATCTCCCTATGGCGATGGATGGATGATAAAGGTAAGAATCACAAATCCCGAGGAGCTGTCCAGTCTGCTCAAGCCAGAGAAGTACCGTGAGATGGTTGGTGAATAGATGGAGTCTGCGATGTTTACACCTCACACCGATCAGGAAAGGTCCTGCATGCTCGAAGCAATTGGTGTACAGTGCTTCGACGATCTATTGGCAGACATGCCTTCGCAGATTCGGCTAAAGGCTCCTCTGAGGTTACCCGAGCCACTTTCAGAACTCGAGGCAGAGCGACATCTTGCTCATCTGGCCGCAACCAACCTTGATCCCAATCAGTGGATTTCATTTCTCGGTGCTGGTGCCTATGATCACTACGTTCCCAGTATTATTGATCATATCGTAGCGAGATCAGAGTTCTACACGGCTTACACACCCTATCAGCCTGAGATAAGTCAGGGTACACTTCAGACTATTTATGAATATCAGTCACTGATCGCCAGACTCACTGCAATGGAGATCGCAAATGCCTCGCTCTACGACTGTGCCTCGGCCATAGCCGAGGCAGTGCTTATGGCTAATCATCTCAACCAGCGCAAGCGGATCGTCGTCAGCGGTTGTCTTCATCCGCATCATTTGAATGTTTTACAAACCTACATGCGATCGGGAGGTTTCGAGATCAAGATCACGGACTGGCGATCCGGTAAAACCGAGATCGACGAGGTCAGGGAACTCATCGATAGCAATACGTCCTGTGTGGTTGTTGAGAACCCGAATTTCTTTGGATCGATTGAGGATGTTGCTCCAATTGTTGATCTCGCCCACAAGCATGGTGCGCTTGCGGTGGTCAGCGTTGATCCAGTTTCGCTTGGAGTGCTTGCTCCCCCTGGTGAATACGACGCTGATATCGCAGTGGGTGAAGGGCAGTCATTGGGTTGCCGTCTAAGCTATGGCGGACCGTATCTGGGCTTCCTTGCCACGCGGAAGCGTTTTATCAGGAGACTACCTGGCAGAATTGTCGGCAAGACCTGCGATGCCAATGGCAAGACCTGTTACTGCCTGACACTCCAAACCCGTGAGCAACACATAAGACGCCAGCGGGCGACCTCGAACATCTGTACAAATCAGGCACTGATGGCTCTGAGAGCTGCTATCTATCTTTGCTGGCTTGGACGGGCGGGAATCAGGGAGCTCGCCATGCAATGCCTTGCAAGGGCGGCTTATGCAGCCGGGCAACTTGAGAAAGTTGGCATCGAGAGAAGATTCAAAACCCCATTCTTCAGAGAGTTTGCTGCCAGGTTTCCGGTTGAGGCGGATGAGATTCTTGTCCAGCTTGCTGGCAGGAAGATCCTTGGAGGTGTCTCGCTCGGTCGCTTTTTCGCCGGTGAAAAGCATTCTCTCCTTATGGCTTTCACCGAGAAGAGAACCAGAATTGAGATAGATGCCCTTGTTGAGTCAGTCAGGGAGATAATCGAATGTGCAAACAAGGCTGGCTGAGGACTGAACGAACCGTTTTTGAAAAGTCTCGGCAGGGACGTCGTTCGTATTCGATGCCCATACTCGATGTGCCACAGGTTGATCCGGAAGATCTGATCCCTCCCAATCTTCTCAGGCAAAAACCTGCTGACCTGCCCGAACTGAGTGAACCTGAAATAGTGAGGCATTTTGTCACGCTGTCGGTGACGAATCATCATGTCGACCGTGATTTCTATCCCCTTGGTTCATGCACCATGAAGTACAATCCCAAGATCTGTGAGTTCGTTGCCAGCTTTGCGGGTTTTGCAGATATCCACCCTTTGCTGCCGGAGGAACTGGTACAGGGAGCCTTGAAGCTTATGTATGAGCTCGGTCAATCTCTCTGTGAGATCACCGGCATGGACGATTGCACACTTTCGCCGGCAGCCGGAGCCCATGGGGAATTCACAGGTATGCTGATGATAAGAGCCTATCATGAGGCCAAGGGCAGAGCCAGAACCAAGGTGCTCATACCTGATTCAGCTCACGGAACAAATCCTGCAAGTGTAACAATTGCCGGCTATTCATCTGTCGAGATACCTTCGGATTCCTCTGGGCGAATCGATGTCGAAAGATTGAAGGCTTACCTCGACGAAGATGTCGCTGCGCTTATGGTCACCAATCCCAATACCCTCGGCCTTTTTGAGACTCACATAGCTGAGATTGCTGATCTTGTGCATCGTGTGGGTGGGCTGGTCTATATGGATGGAGCCAATATGAACGCACTGCTTGGCATATCACGTCCGGGTGATTTTGGAGTTGACCTGGCCCATCTCAATCTCCATAAGACATTTGGGACTCCGCATGGGGGAGGAGGTCCCGGAGCAGGACCACTGGTTGTCAAGAAGGATCTAAGCCCATACCTGCCAATACCTGTGATTGTCAGGGATGGTGAGAAATACAGATTCGACGATGATCGTCCCCAGTCAATTGGGCGAGTGCATGGTTTCTACGGTAACTTCCTTGTAATGGTCAAAGCATATTGCTACATCTTGATGGCGGGTGCAAGAGGTCTGCAGAGCATGGCTGAAAATGCGATCATCAACGCCAACTACCTGCTTGCGAAGCTGAGAGATTACTTTGAGGTGCCGTTCGACGGTTTCTGTAAGCATGAGTTTGTGCTCAGTGGAAGGGACAAGGCTGCCAAAGGCGTAAGAACTCTTGACGTGGCGAAACGACTCATGGACTACGGTTTCCATCCTCCGACGATATACTTTCCACTTATTGTTGAAGAGGCTTTGATGATCGAACCGACAGAAAGCGAGACCCTCGAGACACTCAACCGCTTTGTGGATGCAATGATCAGCATCAGCCAGGAAATCGAGTCTGATCCTGAGAGGCTCAAAACAGCACCTCATAGCACTCCAGTAGGAAGGGTGGATGAAGGTCTTGCAGCCAGAAGACTCGATGTCAGCGAATAGTGACGGTAAGCTTGAATGGAGTGTTTTCCCTTTCAAGGAGGACAGGCGACGTTCAGCGATTGTGGTTGCAATTGTGATAGGTAGTGGCTTTTTGGTCTATGTTGCATTTGGTGACATTTTCCTGGGCGTGCTCTCGGTTGTGATTCTATTCGTCTCGCTTCACACGTATTTTACAAGGACAACCTATTGTCTTACCGCCAAAGGCGTGGAAATAAGGAGTTCTGTTGGGCGAACCTTCAAGGCCTGGTCTGAGTTCAAGCGTTTCTCCGCTGATGCTAAAGGGGTCACGCTATCGCCATTTGCCAAGCCTTCGAGACTTGAGCCCTTCAGATCCGTGCGTTTGCTTTATGGAGGTAACAGGGAAGATGTGGTGGAATTTGTTTCGAAGAACATCCGGAGAGACACCACCGGTTCACACAGATGAGGCTACTCGCTCGGGTTTTACTGACGAGGATGCAGAGCTAATAAATAAAATTGCTGAGAGGATTGTCAGGATGAGGATGACTGTGCCTGCGATTTTCTTTCTTGAATCGAGCAAACCGCTTGCGTTCCTGGGGGGGCAGTTGCTAATTTTCTTGGAGCCTTTTATTCAGACTTTGTTCAATTTCAGACAGTATCAGCGATTTGCCTTTCTGATGGAGGATCGCGCAAATTGGGAGCGCCTCATCAGGAGGGTTGAAGACCTCGAAGCTGAATATACTGAACAGGAGAAGCATGCAAAGCGTAAGAGCAGGAAATGACAAGAGGTGATAGGTGTGAACAAGAATCCCAATGAGATTCAGACAATCGTTGCAACCGATTGTGGAAGTACCACAACCAAAGCAATACTGATTGAGCGCAAGGGTGATGAATACCGCCTGATAGTCCGGGGCGAAGCACCAACCACTGTCGAGGCTCCTTTCGAAGATGTCACCAGAGGCGTGCTCAATGCCGTGGCTGAAGTTGAGGATTTGACCGGAAGGAAATTCATCAGGGATGACAAGATTATCCATCCCAAACAGGGAGACCTCGGCACAGATCTCTATGTCTCAACCTCATCAGCTGGTGGCGGACTGCAGATGATGGTTGCAGGTGTTGTCAAGGAGATGACTGCGGAGAGTGCGCAGCGTGCGGCACTTGGTGCTGGGGCTATCGTGATGGACGTAATAGCATCGAATGACCAACGGCAACCCCATGTGAGGATCCAGCGGATAAGGAGTCTCCGTCCCGATATGATACTGCTGTCAGGTGGCATTGATGGTAGCACCACAACTCATGTTGCCGAATTGGCCGAGCTCATAGCTGCAGCTGATCC
>JALGWB010000198.1 GCA_025774405.1 bacterium | reverse complement strand
GCTTGCTCGTCACCCACAGGAACAAGCAATCCTGAAACTCCGTGCTGAACGATTTCTGCTGGACCAAAGGGGCAATCTGTCGATATCACCGGACAACCAGAAGCCATCGCCTCGATGATGACGTTGGACAAACCCTCATAGCGTGATGACAGGACGAAAACGGATGAGCGTGCCAGCCAGGCAAACGGATTCGATTGAAAGCCCGGCATGAGTACATCCTGCTCGATTCCGAGCTCGTGTGCTCTCCTCCTCAGCTCCGCGCGGTCGGGGCCTTCACCGAGGATGACAAGGCGAGCAGTGCGCTTTCGCCTAACTCTCTCGAAAGCCCCGAGTAGAAGGCTGAAGTCCTTCAGCGGATGCAACCTCCCCACCCCAATTATGACTGGAGTTTCAGGGTCAGAGAGCCAGGGATGCGGAACCGCCTCCTTGCAGAGGTGCTCAATCCTATCGATGTCAACGGGATTACGAATCACGCGGATCTTATCGGCTGGTACTGACCAGCGTTCCTTGAGAACTTTTGCAACCCCCTCTGAAACAGCGACAACAGCGTCTGCCCTCGGGTAGAGCAAGCGAATCCCCAATCCCTTATACCATCCACCTCCGAACCACTCAAAGCTTGCCACAGGATTGCTGTGCTCGCTTATGACAACAGGCGAAGAGGGGCGAGCAATTTCCCTTGCAAGAATACTCACAAGGTTTGCGTTGCGCATGACACTCAGAACTACCTCGGGTTTTCCTTTCCGAATGAGATCAGCCACCCGGAGAATTCTCCTCGGGTCACGATGGTTCGGCAAGTTCAAATCATGAAGAGTAAGGTCGGCAGGAAGCTCCTTGCGAAATTCACCGCGCGAGTCAAATGTCGCCATTTGAATCGTGAAACCACGCTTGCTGAGATATCTCACCAGATTCACAAGAACCCGCTCGGCTCCACCACCCCCCAAAGACGGAACCACAGTGAGTATCCTCAAAGACACTCCCTCCCCAAACCTGCCACCTCACGGCCTGCTACGCATAATGTCTGCACCTGGTCGCTCACCAGGCCTCCCAAAGCCGCCACCACGACCTACCTTGCGAGCTCTTTCAATTATCTCCCTTAGATCCTGCCTGAAGCGCTCTTCAAAGAGAACATACTGACACCGCTGACGAAGTGAAAGCATCTCCATGAGCTGAGTTCGTAACTTCCGAACTTCCTCAATACGTCTGTTTCTCGCCTCATTGTATCTTTCGAGCGCTTTGTCGAGTTGCTCATCATCAACCTGCTCCATCCCCAGTAGATGCCTCATGTCCTTCAGCGCATCCAGTTCCTCACGCCTGAGAGCTGCTTCCCTGTCATCCATCTCACGCAACTTCGTGAAGAACACCGGCATTTGATCATCAGACAGATCAAGGGTCTCTGTAAGTTTCCAGATACGATATGCCTCGATCGCCTCACGTGGTCCCCTCTGACCAAAAACCTGAAATGCACCCCCTGAAACAAAGACAAATGCGAGTATCAAGGTAAGAGTTCTCATGTCTAACACCCCCAGTGAATATTGGAACCTGATGTTTCTGACTGCAGGATTTTCTCGATCTCCTCAACCAGGTGTTGTCTCTCGAGTGGACTTAGACCTTCGAGGAGATCATATGCGGTCTCACCCTGAAAGTACTCCTCCATTGAAAACAATTCCTCGCTCGTATCAGATGCGAGAACCTCATAGCCAAGATCATCACCCATACTCTCTATGAGCTCCTGAGTTGTCATATCCGCCATTATCAGATCGAGCTGATCCAATTCAGGAGGTGATGGAGCATAAAGCACGAAAACAAGCAAGGCAGCAATTGCTGCGGCAGCTAGACCGGGAGCGAGAAGCACTCGACGCCATGTCGGCTTCTGAACTTGCGCACGGATTCTTGTGGCCAAATAGGTAAAGAAAGCAGGTTCAATCTGAGGGACTTCATCCCTGGCAAGCATATCAAGCGTGGCTTCAAGGGAACGCACATAGGCCGAACATTGGCTGCAAACCTTCAGGTGCTCAAGAATCCATCTACGGCGCTCTTCCTCAAGCACACCATCCACAAGATCTATGAGTTCATCAGAGTCTGGATGGTAATCATGCTTCAAGGTTCTCACCCCCGCTGACCAGTTGCCTCAAATGCTTGATTGCAAAATGATAGCTGGCCTTGGCGCTGCCAACGCTGGTTTTCATAACTTCGGCTATCTCCTTAAAGCTCATCTTTTCATAGAACCTGAGCACAAATACCATTCGCTGCCTCGGCGGCAGTGCCTCGATCATCCTGCCGACAATGCCCCTCAGCTCTTCCAACCTGGAATCCGGACCATCAGCATCAACTGCAAGGCGATATGCAACGTCCTCTATTGGGATGGTTTCGGCCTTTCGGCGCTTCAGGTGCGTGAAACACAAGTTCAAGGCGATGCGATAGATCCAGGTATAGACTGAAGCCCGTCCTTTGAAAGATTCCCGCTTCAGATAGACCCTTGTAAAGACTTCCTGCACCATATCCTTTGCTTCCTCGGTGTCTCTAAGTACCCGATAACACAATGCAAAGACCTGCCTTGAGAAGCGTTCAACAACCTCTGTGAATGCCTCCTCGTCGCCTTCAGCCAGCCTCCGACCTAACTCATCCATCCAACCTCTTTCTTGCTCCAAAACGTTAGACACCACCTGAGCTTAAAAGGTTTAACCACCGACCAAAGCCAACTATATTGAGCAGGAAGCGAATGTCGAGCTTTTTTGATCCTGGTTTCACATTTGACTTCCTTCAGGACGATACCTATGCTTGCAAACGATGGTGCTTCATCAGATGACACGTTCTTTGGCAACGATGAGCCTATTCGGGCATCCATAGATATGGGATCCAATGCCAGGTGAGTGATATGCAGAAGAGAGTAAGGCTCAGGCTTCAAGGGCTCAGATGTGCCGCATGTGCTGCAACCGTGGAGAAAGCTGTCGCCAACCTGCCTGGGGTGGAATCCTCTGCGGTAAACCTCGCTGCATCGACCGGAACTTTTGTCTACGATGACAACAAGGTCTCACTCGATCGCATAAAGCAAGCCATAAAAGCAACTGGCTACGATGTCGCTTCCGATATCCTAACTGCGCGTCTGAAGATAAGCGGCATGAAATGTGCCTCATGTGCAATTGCAATTGAGAAAAGCCTGAGAGCTCAGCCCGGCGTGGAGAATGCAACTGTCAATCTTGCAACTGAGACCGCAAGTGTAACCTACCACGGAGAAGCAATTGACGTCGAGAAGCTCAAAGCTGCGGTTGAGGCTTCTGGCTATGGGGCTGAACTCGAACAGGCTGCGCCGGCACCCGGCGATGAAAGTCGCGTCGCAAGACAGCGTATGCTCACAGGATGGTCATTTGCCACACCTGTGATCCTCATAATGCTTCTACACATGCTTGGCATCTGGCGTGGCTTCATCTCTGAGATGCTCATGGTGATGCTCTCACTACCCGTACTGTTCTATTCAGGAAGAAGTATCTATTCGAGCGCATGGCGAAGTGCAACTCACGTGAGCCCCAACATGGATGTTCTCATTGCCCTCGGAACACTTGCCTCCCTGGCAACGGGCGTGATGCGACTTGGTGGCATGGCTGTTCAATCCTATGCCGCTGTCGCAGCCATGATAATGGCAATCCATCTGACAGGTCGCTCAATCGAGGCAAGTGCCAAAGGCAGGGCTTCCGAGGCCGTAAGAAAACTCCTCCAGCTGGCGGCACGAACAGCCCGTATCCAGACCCCTGAAGGTGAGAAAGAGATCCCGGTCAGTGAGCTCAAGGTGGGTGAAGTCTTTATCGTAAGACCTGGTGAGAAGATTGCAACTGATACCATAGTGGAAACAGGTCATACGAGCGTTGATGAATCCCTTGCGACTGGAGAATCAATGCCCGTTGAGAAAAGAGAGGGCGACGAGGTTATTGGTTCAACCATAAATCAGCAAGGTACAATAACCGTAAGAGCAACCAAAGTCGGCAATGAAACCTTCCTTGCACAGGTAGCCGAAGCTGTACGCCAGTTCCAGGAACAGAAGGTACCCATACAGAAATTCGCAGACAGGGTCACAGCGGTTTTCGTGCCTGTGGTACTTCTGATTGCAGCTGTGACATTTGCGATATGGCTCACAGTGCCTCAAATGTCATCTCTTTCCTGGGTAGACCATGATCTGTCGCGACTGACCCTGGCTATCTTTGCCGCAGTTGCTGTCCTTGTCATATCGTGCCCATGCGCTCTCGGACTTGCCACCCCAACAGCAATAATGGTCGGCAGTGGAGTCGGAGCTCGGCTGGGTATTCTGCTCAAAGGAGCCGAAGCCATCCAGATGATGAAAGATGTGAGAGCCGTAGCACTTGATAAGACAGGAACCCTCACAGTGGGCAAGCCTTCGGTTGTGACTGTCGCACCTGCAAAGGGCTACGATGAGG
>JALGWB010000197.1 GCA_025774405.1 bacterium | reverse complement strand
ATTACGGGATCAAAACCGATCGGGGAAGTAAGAACGGCAAGATGATTCTGTTGCGTTGAGATCCCGTTGGGGCTGGGAGCACTCATGCGTCCCGGCTCTTTTTGGCAGTGGCGCGGATATTGCCAATTCCGTGCCTGTGATGCGCTGACCGGCAGGAAGGCGTGCACTCTTCGTGAAAGGTATGCCATGGTGGACTCACGAAAGGTAAAGGTGACGATAGAGAGGACTTTTGCGAGATCTTGCTTGAGGGCCTTGCTTGCTTCATTGATCCTGGTGATTGTATGCATGGCGCCGGTACCGAGCTTCAGTGGTCGCGCTCCGGATTTCACTCTCCCAGATCTCGAGGGCAAACAAGTGAAATTGAGCGGCCTGCTGAGACGTGGTCCTGTCGTGCTTGACTTCTGGGCCACATGGTGCAAGCCTTGCGTCAAGGCATTTCCAGGGCTCCAGGCAATCCATGACAAATATAGCAAGCGCGGACTTTCAGTGCTGGCGATTTCGGTCGATAGCCCGAGGACTCAAGCAAGAGTTGCCCCGTTCATCAAGTCAAACAAATACTCCTTTGATGTTCTGCTCGACAACGACGGACGTGTTGCTCGATTGTACAATGCCATTATAATCCCCAGAACGCTCCTCCTCGATCAGCAAGGACAAGTTGCTTTCGCATCGATTGGTTATCACCCTTCGAACCATGAGAAACTCGAGGAAGCTCTCAAGTCTGTACTTCCCCCTGAGCCAGAGGGAGATGATGAGGTGCCGAAGTAGCTTCTGCCCGATTCTTGTCACAGGTGGAATTTTCTGCTGCCTTTTTTCATCTGTGTCTGCCTATGATGTTGAGACCAGAGGGATTCTCACTTTCGAAGGTTTGGTAAACACTGACGAAGATGCAGCAGTTGTTGACGGAAGGCTTGATTTTGAGATCGATGCAGGCCCACTGACTTTTGGTGGTACCTATCGAGCTTATGAATTCGGGAAGGGAAATTACAATCCGGCGGGCATAGAACCCTTCCACGGACTAAAGCATCGCTACATCGAAATCAAAGCCGGAAGCTTGATGGCAAGAGCGGGTCACTTTTTTGCCACCTTTGGCAAAGGGCTTTCCCTGAGGAGTTTCGAGGACATAGATCTTGAATACGATACATGGCTTGACGGTGTTCTGGCTGAATATCAAACGCCCAGTCTGAAAGCAACACTTCTGGCAGGCAAGCAAATCGAGCAGCAAACCAGGTTTCAATATACTGAACATGAGATCAGGGGCGCACGGTTTGAGCAACTCCTTGGTACTCTGGTAACCTTTGCTGTAAGTGCGCTCGAGCGGACAAGCCACAGGCACGACGAACAGGTTGCTTTGCCTGAGAGCCTGTCCAGCTTTCAAGATCATGTCTATGGATTTGAAACAAGCTTGCGCCTGGGAGGCCTCAAGTTTGCTGGTGACTACGCGAGAAGACTTGGTGACCTGTACGCAACGGGAAGGCACAATTCTGATGGCTATGGGATTTATGGCTCGGTGACGTTTGAGACGAATCGGATCTCCTTGCTCGGCGAATATAAGAACTACAAGGGGTTTACTCATCACCTGAGTAGCTCACCTATCTGTGTCAAGGAACATCTCTGGATCCTGATGAACAGGGTAACCCATCAGGTTGATTACGATGACGAACGAGGCTTTCTTGTTGAAGGGATGATACCTGTGGGTGAATGGTATGTTTCGGGAGGAGCCTCTGAGGCTCGCCGTCAGGATGGTAGCCTAAGACACTGGGAGATGTTTGGCTATGTTGAAAGCCTTTCAATGCCGGTAGGATTCCGTTCGATCGCTGGCGCATGGTCGAGGGAATACTATTCGGGGAGATTCACCGAGTACGTGGGCGGAGCAGTTGAGTTTGAGATCACCATTGCTGAGAAGGTGACGGAGCTGGATATCGAAGTTCAGAAGGTCAAGGAGCCGGTAATCGATTCATTCTTCAATCTTCTCTTTGGGCTGACCTGCTATTGTGGCGACAACCTGACACTCTCTGCGGTTGCTGAAAAGACAACGGACACCGCTGAAAGTCGCGAAGTGTGGCTGATGACGGAAGCCAGGCTCGTACTGCCAGCGGATCTTGACGTGGCTGTGGCAGTGGGAAGGGGGCGAGGTGGCAAGAAGTGTAGTGGGGGGATCTGCTACTATTCACCTGAGTTTGCCGGTATTCGTCTGAGAGTCGCGAAATTCTTTTAGCCATGAGATACCTTACTACGATAATCTGGGCATCCGTGATCCTCGGGCTTGTTGGTAGCTGTGATTGGTTTGATGAGCCGGAGGCAGTCAACTTTCCGCCAGAAACCACTATTCTTGAATGTCCTCCTGCACAAGTTTCATCCCGGGATTCGCTCACCATCAGATGGAGCGGAACTGATCAGGACGGACACATAGTCGGCTATGATTGGTCGTGCGATGCTGGTGGGTGGAAGAGAACCCAGGCTGAAAGTGTCATCATAGGCGGTCTGCCAGCCGGACAGCACCAGGTTCAAGTTCGATCCATTGATGACATGGGTGAGCCAGACCCGACACCTGCAACATGTACATTTACTGTGACTCCCACCGGAGAATTTGTGGAGCGGATTGTTCTGATTGAGCTCTTCACTACAACCTGGTGTCGAAACTGCCCCAACTCTGAACGAGCGCTTCGTACCCTGCTTGAAGAGGCTGGCGGGACAAGCCTTTGCATAGTTGCCTACCATGATACCCCTGAAAGGGATGGCCTTGCCACATCTGAGACCGCCAATCGGATTGATTGGTACTGGAATGATAGCGAATTTCCAGGTGATCGGGATGTCTGGCCTACAGTCGTATTCGATGGCTTAAGGGTTGTTCAGGGAGCTGAAAGTGTGGAGAAGGCAAGGAATGACTATGCATTCGAAATAGGCCTGAGGCGCACCAATCCATCTCCCATAAGCCTTGCGCTTGTGGGTGATATGACCTCGAAGGATAAGGTCATAAGGGCGAAGGCTCAGCTTGAGCATCAATCCGACTTCAGGGCACTTACGCTCAATGCGATTGTCATTGAAGATAGCGTCTCTTACCACGGATGGTTTTCCGATCAATTCGATTTCGTTGTAAGAGACATTCTTGATACTCATGCATTTGAATTGGAAAGCATCGGTGATACTGCCTCATTTGAGTGGTCAGTTACCCTCGACCTAGATTGGGATGTGTCCAATCTTGATGTCATCTGTTTCGTTCAAGATACAATCACGAAGGAGGTCATCCAGGCTGTCCGACTCAGACAATAGACCCTTCGGGGATTTCATCCACCACGACGGCATGAATTTGTGGTAAAATGATTGCAGAAAGGAAGATGACAGATGCAAAAGCGATATGGCTTCGTTTTCCTCGCAGTGGTATTGATCACACCGGTGGTTGCCTCAAGCTCGAAAGCAGGCTATCAGTTTGAATTCACGGTGACAGATTTTGCCAAGGAGGGTTTGTATTATTATCCCCTTGCCTTCACAGTCTATATTGAAAATACGGGTAGCGAGGCGGATACAATTGATCTTGACCTCATCAAGGATATCCCCGCAGGGTGGTTTGCCGATCTCTGTGTCCGTGGCAAGTGCCTGGAGAATAAGGCGGCGATAGATTTAGCGTCTGGACAGCATGATTCGATAATTGTTGATATCTATCTGGGCGATGGCCAGGATGTTGGAAGCGTAACTTTGGCAGGGACAATGCGTGGTGATCCACTCCAGACCGACAGTGTCACCCTCGTGGGCTTTTGTGCCCAGCCAAGCATGTTGCTCGTCGATGACGATGATGGAGCATCCTATGAAAGCTATCTCCAGGCTGCAATTGATAGCGCGGGTTACAAGACATGGGTGTGGGATGCTGCTGATGGAAGACCTGGTGCTGTTCAGATAAGCTCCTACTGGGGTGTCTTCTGGACAACGGCCAATGGTGATGCCGCCTATATAACATCCTCAGATGAAAGTGATTGGCAGGCTCTGCTCGATGGTGGAGGCAATCTCTTCCTGGCTAGCATGAACTATCTGAGTAGTAGAGGTGAAGTGTCAACTTTTATCACTGACTACTTGCACATAACCGGTTGGACCAACGATAGCGGAGCATCATTGGTCTCTGGCATCGATGGGGATGTGATAAGTGACGGTATGGCACTCGTGTTGGGAACAAGCCCATTTAGCGCATCTCAGACTGACATCTTCACCATTGCTGCGCCAGCGGAGTCGGTTTTTACTTCGTCAGGTGGGCTGGCTGGACTAAAGGTTGCCGAGGGGAATCACAAAATCGTTTTTCTCAGCTTTCCCTTTGAGGCAATTGAAAATGGGTCTGACCCGGACAATCAGAGGACACTGATCTCGAGAGTGATTGACTGGTTTGAGCCGTATCAGGCATCTGTGGGCCGAGGTGATCTTGAGCCTCCCACCATGGTAAGCGCTTTC
>JALGWB010000196.1 GCA_025774405.1 bacterium | reverse complement strand
GAATGCTGGTCGGTGATAAGAGTGGAAGATTGATGATCGTCAGTGCCAGAGAGCATGACGGGGACGGTCTGCTGCTTAGCTATGGTAGGCATTTGAGCTGGTTTGAGAATGTCAAGGAAACTCTGTCCGGTGAGCATCCGAACTTTGATTGGCAACATGATCCTGGACTTATCCTCATGGCAGATGGATTCAGTCCGCACACGCTTTATCTGGTTGCCATGCTTGGTGCCAGCCCAAAAACCTGCTATTCGATCAATTGTTTGGCTATGGGGTCGGAGAAGGGACTTTTCGCAGAGAGGATTGAATTGCCCACGGTCAGTCTTCCAGGCGTCGAGACCAGAGAAGTCGATCTCCTCACAAGGACGGTTGATCGTGTTGTATCGCTTGCTTCTGATCTTTCTGTCTCAGCCTCTTTTGGCTACGTCAGCGAGTCGCTGGATTGGGTCCCCGTTGCAAATGTGAGGAAACGGGGCAAGACGGTTTGGGTCGAATCCGGTCCAGGCAAGTGGTCCACCTTGAAAGTCGAAGATGATGCTACGCTCGAAAGGGCAATCGAGAAGGTTAAGGCAAGCTATAAAGAGGTGATAAGGGTTAAAGGCGAGACCGGCAGTACGGGCGAAACTGAGCTCTCCGAGGCCGAACGAAAAACCCTTAAATGGGAGTAGATAGGGGTGGTGTGTGGCGTAGGATCTACCCACAGGAACGGTCATGCCTGAAGGCCAACCAAGACTCAGACCCATTGATGGTGTTCTCATCTTTGCTGTCTCCTGGCTGGTTTCCTTTGGGGTGACCCTGCTTGTAGCTGGTTTTGTCTCAATAAAGGCGGGGGCACTCATCTCCACGCTGGTTCTTGCTGGAGTTAGTCTGGGTCTGCTTGCTGGTGCGTATGGAAATCCCTTTGCCTGTCTCGGAATATGGCGAGTGCATCCGATCGTTCTCTTGCTTACGATTGTGGCGAGCCTCGCAATTGTGCCTGTCTCAATGGCCATTGAAGCGGGTGTGGTGCGGAAGTTTGGGATTCCCGAAGAGATGCTCAGAACACTTCTTGAGCTCCTTAGAGCTGACAATCTCGTTCAACTCTTCTATGTTTGGCTCATCGCTGCACTCGGCGCTGCCTTAAGTGAGGAGGTGGTGTTCAGGGGGATTCTGCAGAGGTCGCTTGCATTTCGCTTGAACAATTGGCAAGCATTGCTTATAACCTCTGTTGTTTTTAGCGTGCTTCATACTATCTGGCGAATGGCCCCAATCTTTGTAGTGAGTCTCTATCTGGGACTCATCTATATCTGGACGGATTCGCTGGTTGCCCCGATGGTCGGGCACCTGACGATTAACACGTTCACTGTCCTGGCTATTTGGTCTGGTGATCATGCTGGTCAATATGTTCCTGCATGGTTTACAGATGCGGAGCCACCGCCGTTTACACTAATCATGATTTCGATTGTGGTTTTCGGGATCACCCTCTGGAGCATCCGCAGGCTCACAATTGGCAGGATGGGAAAGCCGCCGATAGTCAACCATGACATCTAGAGAGCGTGTCAAGACTGTACTTGAAGGCGGAATTCCTGATCGAGTGCCCATACATGATGGCTACTGGGACGAAACGCTCGTTCGATGGCAAAAGGAGGGTATGCCAGCGGAAGCTTGCACCAGCAGAGAAGCAATCTGGGACTTTTTTGATACTGACATAAGAATGATATCGGTGGATAGCTCGTTTCAGTATGAGGAGGAGATTCTCACTGAGGATAGCCGTTATGTAATTAAACGTACAAAAGACGGGATGATCCAGCGCAGTATAAAGGGGATAACCTCGACGCCGGCTCTGTTGGATTTCCCGATAAAGACAAGGCGTGACTGGGAGGAGTTGAAATCGCGGCTGAGGGTGACGGCTGGGCGACTACCTGTCAACCTGGACAGTCTGCATCGGAAGTTTTCAGGAGACAAAAGATTCATTGTGGTTGCTGTTCATGATCCTTATGAGGCTTCGTGGTCGAAACTCGGACCTTTCAACCTACTTGAGAGCATGAAACAGGATCCGGACCTCATAAGCGATGTATTTCGCACTATAACGGATCTTAATCTCATGGTTTGTGAGGATCTGCTTGGTATGGGCTATCAGATTGATGGTGCATGGATATGGGGAGATATTGCCTACTCAAAGGGCACATTTTTCTCACCTGAGATGTATAGAAAGATTCTCCATCCTTACCATCGTAGGCTAATAGGATTCTTCAGGGAGAGAGGACTACCGGTTATCTATCACAGCGACGGCGATGTGAGAGCTGTCATACCCTTGCTCCTCGAGGCGGGAATTCGGTGTCTGCAGCCTCTTGAAGCCAAGGCTAATATGGATTTGTTTCAGCTCAAACAGCAGTTTGGCAAACGACTTGTCCTCATGGGAAACGTTGACTTTGAGCAGATTGCCAAGGGTGAAGATGAGGCTGAGCGTGAGATCAGGCTCAAGGTTGGCAAGGGCAAGGAGGGGGGCAACTACATCTATCACTCCGATCATTCAGTTCCACCTAAGGTAAGCTTTGGTAGATACTTGCGGATTCTTGAGCTTGTTAGGCTCTACGGATCTTATGATCGCAACCATTGATTTTTGCATCCTCCGCCATTGTTGAGGAGGCATTCGGCATCTTTTGCCGTGTAATTCTTGCCTACCCGGTATCAGCCCCGTCCATGACGAATTGGCGCAACTACGCTCCCTGGTGATTATCAGGGCTACCTGGCACGCCCTATGCTAGGTACCGACGAGGGTGATCTCGAATGCATAACGTCGTCAGGGTAGGTTTTGGTCTCGCAATTGGTTTCATTTTCGCTGTAAGTCCTTCTTTTGCAGCACATGGTTATCCAAGGGTTGCCAACGTTTTCAATTCCGTTCCCACTCCGGAACAAATCAAGCTGCTCAGCAAATGGGATCTCGTGTGTCTCGGTCCGACCATTCAGGAGACCAAACCGGAGGCTATTGACAGCCTCCGTAGTTATAATCCAGATATCGTCGTCATTGCTTACTTTCCCGCTGGCTTTGTATGGGATGGATGGCAGGAACTTGGCGAGCCAGCGCACGGCTACGGAGTGAAAGTCGAGCAGAACGACTGGTGGTTGTACGATGATCGAGGAAATCCGGTTGGCGAGAGCGGATACCTCTGGTTTACGAACTTCACCCCTATCTGTCACCGTGATGCTTCCGGCAAAAGGCTTGCTTCATGGCTTGTTGACTATATCGCAGATGAGATCATTTCAACGGGGCTTTGGGATGGCTTATTCATCGATGGGCTTTTTGAGGATCCAACCTGGATCAACGACTTCGACAAGTTCTTTGCAGATCCTGGTGCCTCCATCGATGCTGATGGCGATGGACATGCTGATCCGCCAGAGAGTCTCTCCGTGTGGTGGCGAAGCGCTGTCGAGACATTTCTGTCAGAATTGAGAGCTCGCATAGGTCCGTCATATATCCTCATTGGTAACGGTAAGAACTACATGTCCCAGTACCTCAACGGGGGGGTACGTGAGAATTTCCCGTGCATGCATGGCGGTTGGGAAGCCAACATGTTTTCCGATTTTGGCTATCTGACGATGTGTCGGGATTGGCTTCAGTTTCCACTCAACTGTCCACTTCTTCTTTGCTATTACAGCAATCCAGAGAATACACTGACTGAACCTCACCGAACAATAAGCTATGAGAGATTCTTGAGATTTACGCTAACCAGTGCCTTGCTGGGTGATGGCTACTATTTCATCGAAGACTCCAGTGGTGATGCCCTTTGGTGGGAGGATTACTACGACCTTGATTTCGGCAATCCCCTCGGCGAGGCACGTCTGGACTCGGTCTGGAGTAGCCTTTATCAGCAGTACTTCCATGTTTGGGTGAGGGATTTTGAAAATGCAACTGTCTATTGCAATCCCTATCGGCAATGGATTCCCTTTGATGATGGTGAGTGGCTTACTCCCGAGGATGGTCGCATAATCCAGCACAGTCCACCGTGCTGCCTTTCTCTGGGCCTTGAAGCAGTCAACGGAGTTCGCACCTTCTCTCAGAAGGATCATCGTATTGCCTATACGGCCTCAGTCGTCAACGGCTCGCCGAACGCCACGTACTTTAGCATATGGTCTCGCCTCACCCAGCGTGGGGATACAGTTGCCTGTGGTGCGAGACGGACTTTTCTCATCGGCGCGAACGACACCCTGAAAATAAATCTCGCATTGAGACTTCTGCAACCACTTGCCCTCGGAACCTATTGCCTTGAGGTATTCCTGGGCACAAATCAATTCCTTCCTCTTGAGCACGATACACTTTACTATCGACGGATAATTGATTTCGACAAGAAGATACATGCCAACGGTGACAGCGGAGAGGAGGACATTCTCACGATTTATCCCCAGCCGGGAGTCTCCGAAACCCGGACATGCAAGATTGAGATATTCGATGTGAGAGGCAGGAGGGTCTATGCTATTGATCGTGTGGACCTCGAGCCATCGTCACGGATAGACCTTGGTCCAGCTCAGAAGGATGGTGACTCCCCGGCGCCAGGAGTCTATTTCCTAACAATGACTCTTGGGGAAAGAAAAATCACCAAGAAGATTGTCCTCCTCTATCGCTGAAATCCCCGGCGTATTGCACCTAATCTATTGACAACTTCCCTCCAGCGTGCTAATAAATTCAGCAACTGGAGGTGTTGACAACGGAAGAGATTAGGTATATGGTATTTTACTGTGCATTATCTCATAGGTTGAGGCCGGGGGCATGCTGCATCTTCTGGAGATCTTCGTGGGTGTTGTCTTGGTGTACACGGGTCTCTCAAGTCTTGGCAAGGCGTCAGGGTTTGCGTCTCTGGCTCTGGGATTGATTGCGATTGCAGGGCTGGTTCTGGTGTTGCACGGTGTGCTGCTTTACAACGTGCCTGACTTTTTTGGTTGAACGATGTGAGATGGAAAGGAGGCGTGAATCTCAGCGATGAGATTGACCTTGATAATTACTGACTTTGAGAATGTCGACATTGAGGAAGATATCGAGGTTGAAGAGGGAGACACAATCAGAGTTTTCTATGACCGTGAGAAGGACGAGTTTGATTGGGAAGTTCTCTGAGTATTTGTTCCTTCCAAATTCCACTTAAAGCCTAAACAAAAACCTGCCGAAAAACTCCAAGAGGGACTACAGAGGGTCCTTCTGCCTTACCGGCACCTTCAGGGAGGAAGTGTGGAACAGCGGCACAGAATACTTGTTGTCGATGACCAGGAAAGTATGAGGGTTTTGTTGCAGGATCTTCTGGAAGCGGTCGGCTATGATGTTACGCTTGCTGAAGGTGGCAGAGAGGCACTCGAAATCCTGGCAGAAAAGAGCTTTGATTTGGTTCTCAGTGATCTCAATATGCCTGGCATGGATGGAACCGCCCTCTTAGGGGAGATCAAGAATAGATACCCCGAGCTGCCGGTCGTCATCATAACAGGCTATGGCACTTTTCACACCGAAAAGCGCGTTATGAGGGAAGGAGCATCGGGGTACATCTCGAAACCCTGCACACTTGCCAAGATCGAAAAGACGCTGGCTTCGATTCTTAGCCCACAGGTTTAGCTCAGCTAAATTCTTACAAGAATTTGCCGATATCTCCCAAAGGA
>JALGWB010000195.1 GCA_025774405.1 bacterium | reverse complement strand
GGATGAGCCGACAACTTTAGAACTGTGCCGCTGGGTCTTTCGCCAACCGATGCACTGGAGCAATCTTCAGTTTTCCATTGCCAGGCATTCATCCCGCCTAACATGTCGAAGACGGCAGTAAAACCGGCGTCGTCAAGAAAGTTAGCGGCTGCATGGCTCCTTGCGCCACTTCGACACACAACGATTGTGCTCTCAGTTGGTGACAGGTCCACGTAGTGCTCCTGAAGGTAGCCGGAGTTCCAGGGCATGTTGATAGCACCTGGTATGTGACCCGGAGGCACATAGGTCGTATCGCAAAACTCAACGAGTTCACGGACATCAACCACGATAACGTTGCCGCCACTGTGGAGAATCGCATTGACTTCGGCGGGGGTAATGTCAGTGTGGGCGTGAAGAGCGACCGTGGTGGCAAGGATTAGTACACAAGTGACTAACGCCTTCATATCGGACTCCTCGAAGTCAACAATCAAATGGTAATGTTTCCGCTTACTTTTTTCAAGTGGATTTGCCATTAAAGTGGACCACCAACTGGTCGGGATAGTGGTAGTTCAAGGATCCACAGTGGTCCTCGTGTCGACTTTTCCTCCAAGCGACTCTCACGTTGGCAGAAGCAAGTACTGTGCCAAACCCCTCAGGGTGCAACGTTTTTGGCTCCGACCCCATGAATTATGGTGAAAAAGGAATGAAATTGTGATAGAATACACAAGAGAGGTCTGGTTGAAACAGGAGGTAGAACTCAATGGGTAGGTTTGCAATTGCAGTTGCGGTGATTTTGCTGGCAGTGCCGATCATGGCATATGGCGACGTTGTAACGGATGACGAGGCTCAGGCAATCGCCGCTAATTTCGTTGACCACATGATCGATGTCTATGGCAACTGGGGTGGTTCAAAAGAGGCTGAGATCGTATCTTGCGATGAAGTCTGCCACCATGACTTACTTCTTGGATATCACCTTTCGGTAAGCCCCTCGGGCTATGTCTTCGTGCCGGCCACGAGATGGCTTGCACCTGTCAAGTCCTTCTCATTCACAGAAGACTTTGACCCCCAGGCTGAAACAGGCTACTGGCAGCTCCTCAAGGATGCAGTTGAGACTGCTTTCAGAGCAATCGAAGAAAGGTATGGGGAACCTGCTCTCCTGGCCTCGGGTCTTGCACCCAAGCAAGTCAACGACCAATGGCAATGGCTGCTTGAGGGGGCAAAGGCCCCAGCATCAATCGATACGGTTGGTCCTCTGCTAAAGACCAGATGGGACCAGGGAGTTCCTTTCAATGATAGCTGTCCTATGGGAGACGGTGGTAGATGCCTTGTAGGTTGCGTGGCCACAGCTGCTGCACAGATCATGAGGTACTGGCGCCATCCTTCCTATGGAGTGGGCTCCAAATCATACTACTGGGACGGTGATCAGTCATGTGGTGGAAATGTGGGTGGTGGTACATTGACTGCCAATTTCGAGCACCCATATGACTGGTGGCACATGAAGAAATGGTACATAACCTATGATTCAACTCAGGCTGCCGCCGTGGCCCAGTTTTGTAGGGATGTTGGTCACGCCTGGCGGATGGACTATGGCCACTGCGGATCAGGTGCCTACACAGCGGACGGCCTCTTCACTTATTCGCAATACTTCAAATATCTCAACAAGGTGAGAAGAAAGAATCGCAGCGACTATGGCTCGGCCGAAGACTGGTTCCAGGTGCTCAAGGCACAACTCGATGCAACCCCCCCTCGAGTCATGCACTATCATATCTATAGTCATTCGATAGCGTGCGATGGCTATATCGATGATGTGATCAACTACATTCACATGAACTATGGTTGGGGTGGCTCTTACAACAACTGGTATGCCGTGGATGAGCTTTACTGCCCGTGGTCGGGTTGTGATCCGATGCAAGAATATGCCCTCGTCGGTATTCAGCCCGGTGCAGACTTTATCGACGTAACTTCAGGGGGACTGGGCTCGACCGCCAATACCTATGGGGTTGCCTGGGGCGACTATGATGCCGATGGCGATCCCGACCTCTACATAACCAATGCCGGTTCTGCTAATCGCCTCTTTCGCAACGATGGTGGCACGTTTACTGACGTCACTGCTGGTCCACTCGGCGACACAGGTAATGGGCGTGGAGCAGCGTGGGCGGATTTCGACAATGATGGTGATCTCGATCTCTATGTCTGCAACAGTGGCGGTGCGAACAAGCTGCTCCGTAACGATGGCGGCAGCTTTACCGATGTGACAGGAGGACCGCTGGGTGACACCGGTAACACTGAGGCGGGTGTCTGGGGAGACTATGACAACGATGGCTTCGTCGATCTCTACATTGTCAACAATGGTGCGAACAAGCTATTGAAAAACAACGGCGACGGCACTTTTACGGATGTTACAAGTGGCCCACTTGGAGATTCTGGCAACGGCTATGCATCTGCTTGGTGCGACTACGATCTCGATGGTGACCTTGATCTTTATCTTGTCAACAATGGTGCGAACAAGCTTCTTCGCAACGATGGGGGAGTCTTCACAGATGTAACCTCAGGACCGCTCGGTGATACAGCAAGCGGCAGAGCTGTGGCCTGGGGTGATTACGACAATGACGGCGATTTCGATCTCTACCTTGTCAATGACGGCAGTGCGAACAAGCTTCTTCGCAATGATGCCGGGAGTTTCACAGATGTTACACCTTCTCCGCTCGGTGATGCGGGTAGCGGCTATGGTGTTGCATGGGCTGACTATGAGAAGGATGGTGATCTTGACCTCTATCTAGCAAGGAGTGGTGAAGCCAATATCATCTTCAGAAACAACGGAGACAGCACATTCACAAATATCACAGTGACTCCGCTTGGCGAGACGGGAGCAGGTCGGGGTATTGCCTGGGCTGACTATGATGGTGATGGCAAACTTGACATCTATCTCGCCAACAGTGGCACATCAAATTTCCTCTTCCACAATGAGTACCAACCAGCGACTCACTGGCTGGGTGTTAGGCTGGTTGGCATTCTATCAAACAAGGCCGCTATTGGAGCTCTTGTCAGGGTTGTGACGTCAGATGGTACACAGATAAGACAGATATCTGGAGGATCTGGCTATTGTAGCCAGAGTTCACTCGTTGCTCATTTTGGCGTTGGCGACTATACCATAGTAGATACGGTTGAGGTACGCTGGCCATCGGGTGTTGTCTATGACACGACGCTTGTCGATGCCGATCAGGTCATTGAGATAACCGAAGAGGGAATCTCTGGTCTGGCTGACACAGATCTACCTCAGGCTCATCTTTATCCTGCTCAGCCCAATCCCTTCAAGACCTCGGTCCTGGTGAGATTTGCCCTGCCGTCACCTATGCGTGTGAGCCTCAGGGTCTATGATGTCAGAGGCCAGCTTGTTGAGGCACTTGTCGACGGTCAGGTCTATTCGCCTGGCGACCACCGATTGAGCTGGAGCGGTCTAAATCGCGAAGGTCAGCAGGTTGCCTCAGGTATCTACTTTATGAGACTTGAAGCGGGTGGGTCCACCTCAACGAGGCGAGTCGTCTATCTTAAGTAGGTTCGACTCCGCAAGACGGGGCAGGCTGAGGACCACTCGAGATGCCTGGGGTCTCAGGGGCTGACCTTTATCCCTTGCTCGCTATATAGGCGGGTGGAATGTAAGGTGCAAGGTAGATTAGGCCGGTCGCCCTGTAGAACGTGATCCCATCGGCGTAGGCTTTTCCAGCCTCGATCGTTTTCGACAGATGTACAAACTGGCGTTCTTTCGCTTTCAATCCATGCTTCAGGATGGAGCCGACCCACCTGCGAGAAGTCGCTACAAAAAATCCTGTTGACGTCAGACTCGCCTTGCTATCATGATAAAAGCGCATCGAGGGATTTTCAAGTCTGGGTTATGATGCCAAAGGTGGTGCTATGGGTGGGATAGGCCGCACTGAAATCATCCTCATCGTAGTGGTAATCCTTCTGCTCTTCGGTGCAAAACGCATACCACAGCTTATGCGCTCGCTTGGTTCAGGCGTGCGGGAGTTCAAGAAGGGTCTCAGGGGTGAGGATGAAGGATCCAAGGGGAAACCCTCTGCTGGCAAGGAGCCACCTGAGAAGCCGGAGGGTTAGCTCCTGAAGTTATCCCGGGAGACGATGTCAGCGCCGATCAAGCTGCCTACCTCTAGATAGCCGCATCTCTAGGTGGACTGGCCCGGTGTGCCATCATTACCTGGCTGCCAAAGCAAGCGCATCGGCAAATCTCTGGGCATACTCGTTGTTCGGGAAAACCGCCTCGAGAATCTTTGCGCCCAATTCACAGGCATCCTCACGCGAGAGACAGAATTTCATCTCACTGAAATTCCGTCGATAGGCTGCTACCTCTTCCCTCACATTCCTGTTGTTGATGATGACTTCAGCCATCAGGGCCGCCAGTTTGTCAAAGTCATCTTCCGTCATTCCGAAGCGCGTCATCTCCTGAACGCCTGT
>JALGWB010000194.1 GCA_025774405.1 bacterium | reverse complement strand
CGCATGGTTCGTCTCTCCCACAGCATGTCCTGTGTGAGTCCTCAAACGAGCAACTACTCTTGCCTATCTTTCGACTTCTCGATCCTCCCCTGACAATGAAGCCAGAACCACCGCTAATCAGACGATGAACCTTTCCCGAGCATCTGGGGCATCTGGTAAGTGGTGGATCGGTGATCGACTGCTCTTTCTCAAATGTGTGACCGCACTGAGAACATTCATACTCATACGTTGGCATCGCTCTTACCCTCATGATTCATAACATCGACTACGGACGCCATCAATCGCTCAAAGGTGGGTCTGTATTCTGGCAGGGCATCGATAACGGCAATGCCTTCTGAATATGCCTCAGCAATCCGTCTATCATCGGGTATCTCTACCAATATGGGAATCCTGTGGCTGCGGCAGAACTGCTGCACTCTATCGTCTCCGATGTCATAGCGATTGATGACGACACCGAAAGGAATCCGGATCTCGGAGACCATATCAACCGCAAGTCGAAGGTCATGTAGTCCGAAGGGGGTTGGCTCGGTGACGAGCACGACGAAATCGCACCCCCTCACAGCCGTTACCACAGGGCAGGACGTCCCCGGTGGCGCATCAAGGATGGTGGTGATCCCTTCTCTTAGATTCGCCTTGACCGCTCTTATGAGCGGTGGAGCCATAGCGATTCCAATGTCAAGGCGCCCCTCGATTAGCCTTATATGATCGTCCGTTGAGATTTCTATGACGCCGATGCGGCGTTGGGTCTCTCTGATAGCTCCAGTCGGGCAGACCAATGCACAACCGCCGCAGCCATGGCAGAGTTCGGGGAACAACACGGGTTTGGCATTCGGCGTGATGATTGCATGATATTGGCAGAATTGGGAACACTGCCCGCAGCCATCACACAACGATTCATCCACTTCAGGAACAGGTACTGTTATTTCCCTTGAATGTTGTCGGACTACCTTGAGAAACAGGTGAGCATTTGGCTCTTCGACATCGCAGTCCATCAAATCGACTGGATCAGTCAGGTATTTTGCCAGATTGACTGCGATGGTCGTCTTACCAGTACCACCTTTGCCTGATGCCACAGCCAGAATCATTACCAGTGTCCTTCCACGTCTGCATCATTAGCCTGGCTGAGCTTGCCCGCCAGGTAAAGGTCAATAGCTTCCTTGACAGTATCTGCATCGGTGTTGTAGACCTTGATACCGGCAGCCGAGAGGGCACGGAATGCTTTAGGACCGCAGTGCCCTGTTATCAGGCTCTCTGCACCCAGCTTTGCTATCTTCTCAGCTGCCTGAACGCCAGCACCCTGTGGCGAATTGAGATTCTGCTCATTATCAACCGCCTGGGAAGCTTCGGTTTCAGTGTCATAGATGATAAAATATCTGGCACGTCCAAAGCGTTCATCGATTTCGGAGTCCAGACTTGTTCCTCTGGAAGTCACGGCTATTTTCATTCCGAGCTCCTTTCGGATGGGCCCATAACCACAGGGCGGCGCGGAAGGTCGGGAACACAGCCTTGCCGCCCTGTGGGGGGCAGGAATTACTGATTCTCTTCGGTCGCTTTTTCAATCTCGGAAAGTCGCTTCTTGATCATCTCAAGCTCTGACTGAAGCGCTTCTGCCTGGTCTTTGAGGATCTCCTTCTCGGCATCGGGATCAGGCTTGCCATAGCCCAATGGAGCCCATGCGGACGGACCCCATAGTGGCGGTGCCCATCCAAAACGTGCCCATCCCGGGAGCCCGGTTGCGTAGTACCAGTGTCGCCATCCACGGCCGCCTCCACCGAAACCACGACCCCAGAAACCCCAGCCACGCCCGAAGCCTCTTCCGAAGCCACGACCCGGAATGGGATTGGCATAGCCAGGCATACCATAGCCAGCACAGTAACCAGCTGCACGCCCGGTCATTGGACCCATTCCCAAAGGACCAGTTCTGTCTCCTCCTGGCATGATCTCACCCTCCTTTCACTAACTCTTATTCCCTGACAAGAGGTGTACCGCACTGTGGACATTTCTGTTGAACGCAGGGAACACCTCGTTTGTGAGGTTCCCGATATCCACACTGTGGACACGCACATGAACCGCCTGGACCTGCAGCAAACGGCCCACCCATTCTCCCACGACCTCCTTGTGGAGCACGTCCCTTCCCACCTCCACCACCCCGGCCTCGAACTTGCATAAGATACTCCTCCTTTCCAATGTGGTTAAGGGTTCTGAACCAGCAGCCATGGCCTCGCCTCCAGCAGCCCGGCATGAGGAATGTATCGTGATCGAACATCCCCTTGCGCCATACTTCCACTATTTCACTGACCTCACCGGCTACAAACGGGATGATTTCGATTCCGTAAGCGGCAATCAAGGCGTAGAGCGGACGAGAGATTGCTCCGCAAACGAGCACATCTACACCCCAGTGGGCAAGCCTGCTCACTCTGTTTGCAAACGCTTCAGGTGGTAAGGTTTCATGCTGCTCCCCAACTATTTCACCCTCCTCGACCTCTATGAGATAGACATGCCTTGCCACGTCAAACACAGGGGCGATACGATCGTTCCAGACTGAAAAGGCTGCTTTCATCTTTGGCCTCCATCTACCCCATAAAGCATAGCATGTGCCAGGGATGTATCAGATCCGGGATCGTCTAACGCTTTGGAATTAGATGTGATAAATAGATGTGGATGGTCTGCCTACGAGTTTGAGTTGCATTTGTGCGACCAATTGAGAGTATTTAGTTGCATTCATGCGACTGTTTCGGACAGGGTCAGGGTCGTCTTGGAACATCGATGCCGAGACGTTTGAGTTTGCGGAATAGAGTGCTCTTATGGATTCCAAGGTCTCTTGCTGCCGCTGTCCGATTGTAATTATTCCGCTCCAGTGCCAGCCTTATGGTCTCGGCCTCGAGCATGTCATGGGTGGCTTTGATGTGAGCCCGGCGGGATTGAGAAGTTGCATGCATAGTGAGTTCTTCAGGAAGATGTGCGATCTCGATAGTATCACCTGAGCACAGAATGAAGGATCGCTCGATGACATTTTCGAGCTCTCGCACGTTTCCCTGCCATTCGTGTGCCATGAGCAGTGATAGGGCCTCCGGTGAAATACCTCTGATTTTCTTGTTGTGCAACCGATTGAACCTGCCTATGAATTGATTGACAAGCAGAGGGATGTCTTCCTTCCTTCGTCTCAGGGGGGGAAGTTCAATTCGGACAACGTTGATCCTGTAGTAAAGATCCTCGCGGAAGGCCCCCTTCCTGACCAATTCAGCGAGATCCTTGTTGGTTGCAACGATTATGCGGACGTCTGCAACTTCTGGACGGGTTGAACCCAATGGTTCATAGATGCGATCCTGGAGCACACGCAACAGCCGGACCTGAAGGGCAGGGCTGACCTCAGCAATCTCGTCTAGAAATAGCGTCCCTCCCTTGGCGAGGGCGAAACGGCCAGGTTTGTCCTTGTTGGCTCCTGTGAATGCACCGGCCTTGTAGCCAAACAGCTCTGACTCGAGCAAGGTGTCGGGAAGTGCACCACAGTTGACCGTGACGAAGGGACCCTTGCTTCTCGGACTCAGGCTATGGATTGTACGGGCGACAACCTCCTTACCTGTTCCGGTTTCGCCGAGGATTAGCACTGTACTTGGGCTGGCTGCAATGGCTGGCAGGATCTCGAAGATCCTTTGCATCAGAGGGCTATGGCTCACAAGGTCACCGATACGGAAGCGACCTTCGAGTTCGTTGCGAAGTGCCTCGATTTCACTCAGGTCTCGGAAGGTTTCGGCAGCACCAACGATGTTGCCACTGGAATCTCTGAGAACTGCTGTTGAGACACTGATCGGAATGCGATCTCCTTCCGAGTCGATTATGTAGCATGATTTTCCGATGATGGGTTTGCCTGTTTCGATAGTTCTCTTGAGAGGGCAATCACTTTCGCACATACTTGATCGGAAGACCTCTGAGCACCGTCTGCCGATCGCTTCTTCCCTTAGAATACCCGTTATCTCTTCAGCCGCTCGATTGAATGAGGTGATGTGCCAGTCGAGGTCAACCGTAAAAACGCCATCTGAGATGCTCTCGAGGATAGCCTCCGTAAGGGTGCTCACCTTGCGTTTTCGATCACGTTTGCTCACTGTGCCCACTCCGGGGTGGATCAACGATTCCCATTCCGAGCTACCTTCGCTTGCCTGCACTTAGTTTAGGCGAGATGAGGTTAAGGCGCAACTGAGAAAAACCCAAGAGTGGGGAATGGGTGGGGAGATGGTGACCCTCTGTGGTGAAGACAAGAGTGGAAATCCGCATTCGGAGGGGGCAGTGTGAGATGAAAGATCCTGTGGATATGCTTGAGTTGCGGACTGGGCCAAGCGTGGCACTCCGCAAGGTCCATGGTGGAGGAGCCAGCGCGGAGCCCGATGGGGGATCCTATCCGTTGTTCATGCTATTCCTCATAGATACCCCTGATGCCTCCTGAGTAGCCTGCCC
>JALGWB010000193.1 GCA_025774405.1 bacterium | reverse complement strand
GCTGGGCACAACCTCGAGGGCTTCGTCTTGGCATGATCTCTCCCGTTAAACGCAAAGCCGGGACGAGCTAAGTAGCTCGCCCCGGTGGTCGGACGCGCACGCTGACGGGCAAGATAGCGCATTATTACGATGTCAAGCGAATTCTACAAGAATTTCTGTTCTATTGCAAGTTCTTCCAATAGCTAGGCGGATATGAAATATGCGCTATTGGGGAGCCATCCGAGTGCTGCTCCATACGATACTCCGCAGTCATTTTTCCTTATTTGGCCGGAGATTGGAGTATCACGGTGTTCAAGACCCTTTCCCAATCCATCAGAGCGACGTTTCCTGGCCTCGAGGCCGTTCTTGGGCGGCCCTCGCAGCACACCGCTCAACTCTCTTCCCCTCTACCCTCAAGGCCTCCGCGGGTCAAAACACTTCGCCTACGTTTGTGTGAGAGATCCTCACCTCGCCCTCGCGAGTCACCGTTAGCAGAAAGTCGATCTTGTCAAGATGGGGCTGAGCATTTTGTATTTGAGAGGCAATGTGAGGGAAGGCAACGCCGTAGTACATCGTCTTTGGCGGCTCTCCACCAAAGAGGATCTCGAGGCTGCCGCTGAAATCAGATGTTGTCCTGAGGCGATTGATTTTCTTGAAGTCCGCGATGTTGAAGCGATCCTTGTTTTCCAATATTAGCCCCACCTCGTCCTTCCTGGCAACTATATCCGGGATGATCGCGCCCTTAACCTTCGATGTTGAATCATTTGGGTGCAGCACAAAGCCCGTGCCGCTTTGAGGGAAATCAAAGGCAATGATGGACCAGCCGCGATTGCTCAGCCACTCGACCGTCTTCCTCGTGACAAAGGCCTCTGTGATCATATCAGCCCTCCCTCCACAAAGCGCCATCCGGGAAAAGCAGAGCGTCACAGAAATAGGAGTAGACCCTGACATGCTTCACTTTGGTGAATGTGCTTCCGAATCGGACTTGCATAAAATAGCGCGGTATCTCTTCCCCCCTGAGCTCTGAATAGGCCTTGCCCAATAGAAGCCGGTTAGGGTCCTGATACACCCGCTGAACGCTCTCGACAAAGCGATCGACGGATCGCCCCGCATCACCGGTTATCTCCAATCTCCCATTTTCCAGACGCATCTCCCCCCAGACCATGGCCAGGTTCTTGTCACGCTCCTCGTAGGTTTTTCCTTCCCTGCACGCAATATAATCAATGGCAGCCAGGGCCCCGGGGTAGGGATCGCCTCGGAACCTGGCATTGACCTTGTACAAAAGAGTCTCCTGCCTGCTTGGCAAGAATTCGGTGAATTCGTATCCTCCTCCCGCGTATCGTCTGAGATACTCTAGAAACACCCCTGTGGGGATGATCTCCGTCGATGACATGGGCGACCAAACGCCCTCGTGTCCACCCTTCTGGTGAAACTCCCTGGTCATCCAGTCCCTGCGTCGCTGCAGCGAGCGATTGTTTATGAGCGTTGCAAGGGGTCTGTTTTCTTTTACGTGCTGAACAACCAAATTGATGTGTTGAAAGAGGGCCTGCATCTCAGGGTCGGCTGGATCCGGACATCCCATGTATTGGGGCTCGCTTGACAGAATGACCCCCTTGCCCGGTTGAGTTGGGGTATCCACCCTCCCATACTCGCTTGGGAAGTAGTACATGAGGGCTGGAATCCCATAAAGGCGCATCACCTTTTCGAAGGCCTCGAATATGAGAGGGTTGAGTCTGTCCCATCGCCCAGCCGTGCCGCGTCTCATGATGAACACCGCCTCGGGGTAGATGTAAAAGGCGGGGACGTTGTTCTCCACGGATGCAGCAATTCGTGCAAACCTTTGAAACACGTTGTGGCCAGTGCCCGCCTCAGTTGAAACCTCAACAGAGAACACCGGCTCTGTGTTTTTCTCCACGATGATGTCGGGGCTGTCCAAGTAGAGGATGTTCTTTATGTGGGTCGGAACCGTGTGGAACTCCCTCGGCCTGCTGGCGTCGCTCTCGTATATCTGGCTCAGTTCAAGGTTGCCGTTGTCCCTCTCCTGCCGCAGATGCGTATGATCAATAATGTACTCAGCGAAAGCCCTTGTGCTGTACCAGACTCTGAACATGTTCACATCTCACCGATCTCTGCACCGCACAGGCATTTCCTGCTAGTGCAAACGAGTGCGCAGTAATCAAGAAGAGCATAGTTGAATTCTCGCGCACAACCGCTTGGCAAAAGTCCTTGCATGAATTCCCACATATCATCAGCCTTATGGATCTCTATGACAGGCTCAAATCCAAAGTGTCTGCACAGGAAACGCTCGATGTTTGAGTCCACTAAAGCCCTGTCCTCTTGAGCGTAAAAGCAGAGCACCGCATTCGCGGTATACCTCCCACAATGAGGGAGACCGGCGAGGGATTCCTCGCCCAGGGGTATTTCTCCATCGTGCTCTTTCACAACCTTCGTGGCAAGATCCTTGAGTGCCTTGGACCTGATCTTATGAAGCCCCAACGGCCGCACGATTCTCTCCAATGTGCTGACCCTCGCCCTCGACAATTTTGTGACATCTGGATACCGTGTAACAAGCTCAGTATAAACAGGCACGACGGAATTCGCCCTGGTTTTTCTCAGCAGACACTCTGAAAGCAACACCTCATAGGCAGAGACGCCTTGCTCTCTCCAGGGGAAAGCCCTGTAGTTCTCAGCTCCCCACGCCAGCAGTTTCCGCTGAATGCTATCTCTCTGTTGATCGGTTAGATCTTTCGAGTATGAGAAGGACATTCTTGATGGACTCCGCAATGGCCTTGGCCAGAAGCGGGGGAACGGCGTTGCCTGTTTGCACGCGGCCCTGGACAGTACCCCCGTGAAACGAAAAGGTGTCTGGGAAGCTCTGGATTCTGGCCCGTTCTCTAACTGTTAGGCCGCGAGGCTGCTCTGGATGCCCAAACTGATATTGCGGCCTTATGCCGCCCGAGACCTGAGTGGGGCTTGGAGCCTGCCAGGACAAGCGTATGCGCTGAGTGAAGCGCGGATAGATGGGATCGCCAGGCTTCGTGGCCCCAATTTTCTTGATGGTTGATTCTGGATGCCTGGGCGCCACGTGGTTGATCAGTTTCTTTGATCGATGCCTCATCATCACTTGATATTCAGTCTCTGGATCCCTGCCGTATTCGGTCGCCTCGCCTCCTGATTCTAATTTGGGAAGGTCTGATATGGCATCGAACACGGTCCTGTACGGGATCCCTGCTATAGGACCATGGGTGGGCTCGGGCCACTCAAAGCTAAAACCTCTTGGCGTGCCCACAAAGAATATTCTCTCCCTCAGTTGGGGCACGCCATAATCGGCGGCGTTGAGCATTCTGTGCGTCACAGAGTAGTCCCCTGCTGACTCAATTGCGGCCTTAATTGCGTGCACAAAAGAGCCATTCGCTGTGCTCCTCAGCCCAGACACATTCTCCAAGAGCACAATCCTCGGCCCAAGCTCCCTTACAAATCTCATGAATTCTAGGAAGAGGAAATTCCTTTCGTCTTTCTCCCACCGCTTTCGGTTGTTGAGCGAGAACCCCTGACATGGCACGCCCGCAATCAGGACGTCGATCTTTCTTCCTCCCAACGCATCGAGGACAGTATCTGCTCTCAGCCTGCGGGCGTCAGCAAGGATGGTCACGGCCTTCTTGTGGTTGTGCCGGAAGCTTTCAATGGATGGCCTATGATAATCACTACCAAAGACCACATCAAACCCCGCCATCTCAAAGCCTTTTGAGGTCCCACCACAACCAGAGAAAAACTCCGCAACGGTGAAATTGGTGCAGGGATCGTCGCTCAATGGTTCGTGCACGATGGGGGCACCGTGCCATATGTACCTGCTTTGCTCAACCTGGACGGTCTTGTCCCAAACGGATTTGCTATTCTCGCTGGCGCTTGATCCGTCGCCCATGGTCTCCCTCAGCAGGTCTTTCTAAATGAGAACCGTAGCTGCCTTTTGTGCAGCCTACAGATATTCAAGCATATATGGAGGATGTAAACAAGATTGCTACGAGAAGAAATCGCACAGCTCAAAGCATTTTCCGGAGAGACCTGGTTAATCAAATTGGATTCTCGCTGCACAATGATACTTGTGCGTTGGCTTTTGCGCCACCTCCCCTTGCTTTTCCGCGCCACTATCTCACATGTATCTGAACCTATTCAGCTCTTCTCCGAGCTTCCATTCTGGACATCCCGCGAGCGCTCAGAGCGGACGAAGCGGATCCTTCCGCCGCGAACCTCGATGGTCACGCGGCCATAGCCGAGAGCATAGATTGCCGCCAGCTCCTCGGCCAGAACACGGCGCTCCTCGACAGAGAGGAGCTCATTAAGCGACGCCTTCGCTGCCATACCCCCCATCCGCTATTCACCACTCCTCCACAGGCCTGAATGCCCGCGGCAGTTCCTCGCCATCCGTCCAATGCGTTCCGCAATATGGACACTTCGGACAAGTCTCTGCATCCAAAGTC
>JALGWB010000192.1:8812-11472 GCA_025774405.1 bacterium | reverse complement strand
GCTGCCTTATTCGTGGCTTGAAGACCACCGATTATGCTTGTAAATAGTTCGGATTGAGGTATACTATCCTCATCAGAGACTGCTTCGGGCTAAGAGTTGATGCAAAGGAGGGCTGAGCTATGAAAACCGTATTCCTGCTCTTGGCGGCTATGGTCTTCGCCGCGTGGACAGTCGAGGCCTGCGACTTTGACTTCACATTCTTTGGAGGCGGAAGCCTTGCTGACTCGCCGTCGGCGTGCATGACCGCATTTCAGTTGGCGGAGGGTTTGGATATGCCAGATGTGATGCTGACGCTTCTGATCTGCATGAGAGGTTGATCAAACCAGTAGCTCCGTATGTCGAGGGCATCGATGCCACATGGACCTTGACCTACCTTGGTATCTTCGGCAGAGTTGATGCCCTTCAAAGAGATTCATTCAGACTTTATGGCAGGGCTGGCATGGGGGTGGTAAAGGTCAAGAACTCATTTGATGTCAATGTGGCTGAAGGAGCAGGAGTGGAGATTCCATCGTCTGAGTTTGATCTCGGTAATCAGTTTTACCTGAGTGCAGGGCTTGGTTGCGAATATTCGGTCTCATCGAGAGTTTCTCTGGTTGCGGAGGTTCGTCTGAATCAGATCCTTTCTGATGGGGCTGAAGCCAAAGCAGCGATGGGGACAATGGAGATTCCTGCAACTGAGAAATTCAACATACAAACTCTCAGCCTGGCTGCAGGGTTGAGAATACCTCTTTCGGGAATCTGACGGGTCAAAGGCGCATACGCAGAGAAAAGGTGAAGTTCCTTATCGGCGCAAGTGTCCTTTCTATCTCTGTATAGTTGTATTGAAGTAGATTTGACACCTTGAGCCCTAGTCTTACTTTCCCCACATCCACCTCGCCTCTCACATCAACCACGTGGATTGGCACACGCTCATCTTCCTCATAGACCTTCACTCTCTCGGTGCGACTTCTCATCGTGTAATCGATGGCAGCCGTTGCGTTTTCTGACTTAATCTCAAGGGTTGCCAGCAGATTATGCCTTGAGCGATAAGCCAGTGCTTCACCGGTACCCCTGTCCTCCGTTGATAGATACATGTATGATAGGCTGATCGAGACTATGTCCCTCAGGATATTGGTCTTGACCCAGATTTCACCTCCAGAGATTCTGGCATTGCGCAGGTTGATAAAGTGTAGTTTCCCATCAGCTGGATCGAGCTCGGGTTCTATGAGTCCAGTATAGCTGTTCCTGAAAATCGCAGTATCGAATACCAAACGATTGCCGGCAATTCCTCGCCAGCCCAGCTCCCAGGTAAGGCCTGTCTCAGGAGATAGCGCTGGATTTGGTTTCACCGTGAACCCCCCGACAGTTGTGCTCGTAAACGTTTCGGCAATGCTTGGAGCACGGAATCCACGTCCCAGAGCGAGGTTGACACTTTGGTTATCTGAAATCTTGTAAACCGCAGCAACCTTTGGACTGAGAACAGTCTGGCTTCTGGAGCCATGCTTGAGGTGAGCATCGAAGCGGCACCCAAGCGTGACCGATAGCCTTCTTGAGGGGCTGCCCCGGACTTCGCTGAATACTGCCCACTCTTTCAGGCTACGATTGCCAAAGATAGTTGAACTGGTGTGGGTCTCCCACGCCTCAGCTCCCAGCGTACCTTCCAGCCTGGGGGATATCATTCTATCAAACTGAGCTGAGCCACCGATGCGAAGTGCATCTGCCCGATCGTCGGTATCGTGAAAGCGATTCTTCCAGTCATTCCAGTAGCAGATGAGGGTTGTGGTCAGTATGCTTTGCTGGCTGATCAAGGTTCTCAGCTTGGCATAACCAGCTCCCTTGGTTGACCGGATTCTGTCGTTCCACTGTGTTGGATCGATATCCAGCGCCGCTGCCTGACTTCTCCATCCTGTCGAATGGCCATGAATATCACATGACCAGCTGGCAAGGCTTGTGAAGGGATACCTGTGAGATCGCTCCCAGGTCAGTTTCAGATATCCATTTTCTCTGTGATAGTCGCCATTGCGACGATAGCCGTCATTTGACTGTTTTCCAAGAGCGGCAACGATTCCAAGCGGTCCTAATTGCCTTGAGTGAACAATGTCAACACTGCCAAATGTCAGCCACTGTGAAGTCCACTTCCACTGCGAATAGTATGGGTCGTCATAATAGCCGCCTGAGAGTCTGATCTCTGTCGTTGGCCTCGACGAAGGCTGGCGTGTAACAAGATTGAGAACCCCGCCGAGTGCACTCGAACCATAAAGGGAGGAGGCTGCTGATTTTAGAACTTCAATCCTTTCGATGACATCAACGGGGATGAGATCCCACTTTATGTCGCCCGTATCGCCTGCGAGCATCTGAACACCATCAACCAGAAAGAGCGAGCGACTTCCAGCCCCGCGATTGAAACCCGCGGATCCTCTGATCGATGCCTGAGTTTCTCTGACCACAACTCCAGGGACAAATCGAAGCATCTCATCGGGGGTCTGAATAAACCTCTTCTCCATTTGTGTTGACCCGACGGCGATGAGGCTCACAGGGGAGTCAGCAATGTTCTGTTCCTTCCTCGCTGCAGTTGTGACTACCGGAGGGATCTCAATAGGTGATCTCTCAAGAAGGAATTCGAAGACGAGATGATCGCCCGGTGCGACTGTGATCGCTTTTGCCTGGCTCGCATAACCGAT
>JALGWB010000192.1:0-8790 GCA_025774405.1 bacterium | reverse complement strand
GATTGAAACACGGAGCACATAGTGACCAGGCTCGATTCTTGTTATGACAAAATATCCGTTCGGATCTGTGGCATCACCAAGCAGGGTGTTCTCGAGGTATACGTTTGCCATCTGAAGGGGCTCACCAGTTTCAGCATCCTTCACATAGCCGCTAATCGAAGCGCCGTGGATTTGGTCTTGGCTTGCTCTGGAGGATGCCCAGGCTGCCAGAACGAGCGAGACAATCGCAATCGGCTCTAGCACATACTTCAGACGGAGTCTCTTCCCGATCAATGTGATTCACTCCCCAAAGTTCACCTCGATATCAATTTCTGAAAGCATCTTTCCAGGTTCGACCTCAGTTGTTTCGGGGGAGACGGTTCCAAAGAAGCCAAGAATGCATTGAAGCGATCGTTCATCCCATGACGGCCCCGCTCTGCAAACTGTACCAATGAAGGGATAGGCTTCCGGTGGCAGCTCAATCAGATAATCGTAAGTGATTGTGCCAGGAGTGATTGTTCCGCTATAGCCCGCAATATCGAGAACCGAAGCCGGTGGAAAATGCTTAAGCACGACAACTCTTGCTTCTATTATGGAATCGGGCCAGGTGCCAACGAATGTTACAGTACCCGAGATTCCCTGAGTTGTTGGACCAAGCCCATGATCAGGTGAGCAGGCTGCCACGACAACGGCAAGGGTGAAGTAGCAGATCAATCTCATCGCTTGTACGTGCCAGCGGCAAGCATTCATAGATCTCGCTCCGCCTAAGTGTATCCTCGACCCTCTTGACTTTAGCACAGCAAACCAGGAATTGTCACGGGCATGCAGTTTTTGGCTCCGACCCCGCTTTCGAGGGAACTTGATTGTGGATCCGGACTATGGTATATGTTAGGCGAGTGGATCGCACTCACCCCGAGCGCGAAAAGGCAGATGCCGGTGAGGTGGCTAAGGCTGGGTGGTTCCGGTTTTCGTGACGATACCTTAGCGAGCCCATGGGTTGGAATAGCGACGCCGGTGTTGAACCGTTTGATGAGGAGGTGATCGATGCGTCTGAATCTGACGGCTGGATTTGTGATTCTTGCCATTTCTACTGCTGTCTTGGCTCAGTTGCCGATGCAGCAGTCCTTCGTACTCCATCAGAACGATCCAAATCCCTTCTGCCCCCAGGGGGATACGGCGTCGTGCATTCTGTTTGAAATGTCAAAGGCTGCTTACGTGACGCTCGAAGTCTGGTCTCCTGACACAACTGCGGTCTTAAGAAGTCTCATCAAGGAACACCTGGCTGCTGGCCTGCACATGGTTCGCTGGGACGGCAGAGACAATTCGGGACAGTTCGTGGCAGACGCGACGTATCCATATGTGATGACAGTTGCGGATTCATTGGGGGGTCCTATTATTTTCGCTGACACACTCGTTGCTACAGTCGAGTGTGGCACACCGTGCGAAGGCACCACCTGGGGACGACTCAAGGCACTCTATGACCGTTGAGCTGACCGGAGGGAGTACGGGGGTAACCTGGCGAGTGCGAAAAATATGTCAGTTCGCTTTCAGGTTGCTAATTGGCAAGTAATTGCTCAGCAGAGATGCCTTAGCAGCTAGGTGGAAACGCGAGAATACAGATGACCAGGAACCAGTTACGTGCTAAACGGATCTTTGAGAAATACCTCAAAGGACTGTCGACCGTTGCCGTGCAAGGCGACGCTCGAGAGGAAAGTTTCTACCACGTGCTTAAGGAGATGTTGGAAGAAGTTGCCAAGGCTTTGGGAAGGACGGATGTGCACATTACGGTTCTTCCCAAGCCGACAGATGCTGGGAATCCCGATTTTCGCATATGGAATGGCAGGGACCGCATCATCGGCTACATCGAGGCGAAGCCTCCAGCAGCGAAGCTGGATAATGTAGAGCGTTCCGACCAGGTGGAGCGATACCGCTCAACATTTCCCAATCTTATCCTCACCAACTTCCTTGAATTCAGGTTGTACCGAAACTACGAGCCAGTGCTAGAGGTAAAGGCGGGGATCCCCAAGATCCTGAACGAAGTGCGTGCAACCCCTCCTGTACAGAACCCTGACGAACTATGGTCTCTTCTCGACCTCTTTCTGGGCTTCTCGCTCCCCAGTCCTCCTACTGCTGAATCGCTGGCAGTCGAACTCGCTAAACGCACACGGTTCCTGCGGGATGTCATCTTGCACGAGCTTAAGAAGGAAGGGCTGGAGGTAGGCGAGAGGCAAAAGCTGGTCCACCTTTCGGGTTTCATGAAGGCCTTTCGAACCTATCTCATTGCCACGCTAACCGAGCAAGACTTTGCGGACCTTTTTGCTCAGACTATTACCTATGGGCTTTTTGCTGCTCGCACCCGCACAGATGACGGGTTCACCCGTAGGTCTGCATTTGATAGCATCCCTCGCACGATAGGTGTATTGCGTGACCTTTTCCGTTTCATCTCACTCGAGGATCTCCCAGACGAGCTCGCCTGGTGTGTGGATGACATAACCGAAGTGCTAGCAATTGCTGACGTGAAAGGTATCCTTAGCCGATACTACCGTGAGGGTAGAGGCAGCGATCCGATTGTCCATTTCTATGAGACGTTTCTGGCACAATATGATCCGGAGGAGCGCGAGAGGCGTGGTGTTTACTACACTCCAGAGCCGGTGGTTAACTTCATCGTCCGATCACTGCATCACCTTCTTAAGGACAAGTTCGAAAAGCGCGACGGGCTTGCTTCTCGTGGGGTCACACTCCTCGACCCTGCAGCTGGCACCATGACCTTTGTTGCCAAGGCTGCTCAGGAGGCAGTTGCTGAATTCGAGAAGAACTATGGAAGCGGGGGAAAGGGAAATTTCGTGAAGGACCACATTCTGAAGAACTTTTACGCCTTCGAGCTCATGATGGCTCCCTACGCTGTTGGGCATCTCAAGATGGGCTTTTTCCTTGAAGAACTCGGGCACCGCCTTGGCGAGGATGAACGCATGCCGTTCTATCTTACCAATGCTCTTGAAGTGGAGGAGTCCCCTCAGGCAGAAATGCCATTCTACCGTTCTCTGGCTGAGGAATCCCATCTGGCTGGTGAGGTAAAGAAGGAGATACCTATCCTCGTTATCCTCGGAAACCCTCCGTACTCGGGACATTCTAGCAACCCTAGTGAAAAGCCTGTCGAAATCAAGGGGGGCACGCAGTACATCGTCGGCTGGAAACCGAGGCGGGGAGGTGGAGCAGAACCGGAAACGCGCGTAGCCAGGCGTGACCTGGGCATGAGGAAGCAGCCGACATTCATAGGACGCCTCATCAGAGATTACTACTTTGTCGATGAACGTCCGCTTGGGGAGAAGAATCCCAAGTGGCTTCAGGATGATTATGTCAAGTTCTTGCGGTTCGCTCAGTGGAAGATCGAGCAGGCCGGTCGAGGTGTTGTGGGGATGATTACGAATCATTCATATCTTGATAATCCTACCTTCCGGGGCATGAGGCAGAGCCTTATGCGCACATTCGATGAAATCTACATCCTCGATCTTCACGGGAACTCGCTGAAGAAGGAAACATGCCCGGACGGCAGCCCTGACGAAAATGTATTCGATATCCGGCAGGGTGTGGCTATCGCTTTCTTTGTCAAGCGTGATGGCGGATCGCCGGATGAAGCCAGAGTGTACCATGCCGATCTCTGGGGCACACGGCAAACAAAGTACGCCTGGCTTGATCAGCACGACGTAGCGCGGACTGAATGGAGAGAGCTGAAGCCATCCCCACCGCTCTATCTTTTCGTCGCTCATGACGTTGCTGGCTCACAGCGCTACCAGCAATTTGTGAAAGTGACGGAGATATTCCCGCTTAATGGTGTGGGGATGACGACAGCGCGAGACGAGTTCGTCATTGACTTTGACAAGAGGGCCCTGCTCAACCGTATACGACTCTTCAAACACAGTAAGGAATCAGACGACGAACTGCACACAACATTCAAGATCAGACGAAAGAGAGGGTGGAGCATCCGCAGAGCCTGGAGAATGCTACAAGAGCTTACCGACTCGGAGTTGGAACACTACATTGTGCCAGTGTTGTACAGGCCGTTCGATGTTCGTTGGATCTTCTATCATGACTCACTGGTGTGGAGAACGGTCAAACGCGTTATGCGGCACATGCTGGCGGGTGAGAACCTGGCTCTTGTCACAATGCGGCAGGTGTCCCTAAACGACGCCTACAGCCACATGTTTGCAACTGACCTGATCCTAGACAACCGTGCATTCGTGAGCAGTAAAGGCGTAGCCCAAGAATTCCCGCTTTACTTATACAGAATGAGTGGAGAGGGGCACGACATCTACGCTGAGCGCGAGCCGAATCTTGATCATTCCGTTGCCGCGGGCCTTGCTGGGGCCTACGGGGGTGAGCTCAGTCCTGAGCAAATCTTTCACTATATCTACGCTGTCTTGTATGACCTACCGGACCAAGTACGCTGAGTTCCTGAAGAGAGACTTTCCGCGTGTGCCCTTCACCTCCGATGCTTCACTTTTTGAGCAGATGGCGGCGCTCGGCGAAAGGTTGGTTGCACTGCATCTTCTCAAGTCGCCGGAGCTCGATCCGCCATCTTGCCGCTTCGAGGGTGATGGTGATAGCAACATTGCGAAAGGCAGGAAAGGCTTGCGCTACGATCCGAGGTCGCAGCGCGTCTATATCAACGCCACTCAATACTTCGCCCCGGTTCCCCACGACGTTTGGCAGTATCAGATTGGCGGCTATCAGGTCTGTGAGAAGTGGCTCAAGGATCGTAGGGACCGTAATGATCGTAGGCTTACCATCGAAGAGATTCGTAGGTACTGTCGCATAGTCACAGCTCTGAAGCTCACCATTGAGATTCAGAAGGATATTGACGCTCTGTATCCATCTGTGGACGAGAATGTCATCAGGTTATCCTCAGAAACATCGCAGTAGAGCTAGACGTGACAACAGTGTCTTTTCCCCGATGGTGATTTGGAAGGGAGTCGGGTTCATAGGGTGCGGGTATAGCATCGGGAGGGGGAGATGACGACGGTACCGATGCCCCAGTGTTGGAAGTGCAAGCATCTTCACCTGGCAAATCGGGATATCCACATCTGCTTTTTCAATGAATACCAGTTGCCAATCTTCCGAAGTGGGAATCCGTCCCATAGCCACATTACCCAGGGATGGGAAACAGCGTGAGGAGAACACCCTTGATCGGTACGCTATCCATTGATCTCGTGAATGTAGCCTCCTCAGTCCACCCAGTGGGCATGTGGAACGCTGGCAGCTGGCACGATTCTTGCTCTGTTTGCAAGCGAGGTTAAGACCCTCTTGGGAACACAGTGGGAGGTGAAAGTGATGTGTCGGCTTAAGCTGTTAGTCTTTCTGTTAGCGATTGGCTTAGTCGCTCCCGTGGCTCGGACAGGCGACTACTCACCACTCTTTGCTGCCCAGCTTGAGGCAACTCTTATGAGCTGGGAGAAGACCTATGATGATGCCCGGGAAGAGGCTCCCCAGAGGGATGACCTGGCTCCTAGCGTGGTGCCGCCGTGGAGTGTCTGTCTTGGAAGTGTTTGCCTTGGGAGTGGTTGTTTTGGTAGCATCTGTTTTGGCTCGGGTTGCTCAGGGAGTACTTGTCTGGGGAGTGCGTGCTTGATGAGCGGCTGCCTCATCTCGGGATGTGTACCTAAGACGATGTGTCTAAGAGAATGCGGAGACAACGCTCCGCCGAACGTAGTTGATCCTACGTTGCCTGGAAGTGTCACAGTTTGCCCAGTATGTCCTGAAACATAGTATCTGCAGGGTCTTCAGGCCTTAGGGACATCGTTGGTTGGATAGGTAGCTTTAGCTGGAGGGGTGTGTTATGGAGGAAATTCCAGTTGGAACCTGGATGGCTAGTTTGACAGGGGCCGGTGCTGGCATAGCTGTAACGATTATTCACCTGGCTGCTTTACACTACGGCTGGACGAGAGAAAGACTTTTGCGGGCACTTCTTCTGCTTGTGTCTGTAACCATTGTACTTGTAACCATCTCGGTGGCGCTGGTCAATCGTGATCTAGGACCCTCTTGGCTTCGTTTGCTGGCTCCTGCCGGTCCGACCTGGGTGCTTATAGTGCTGCTGTGGGAGTGGCGGAAGCTCCTCAGGAAGCATGACCGAGGATAGCTGTGGGGAACCAGGGTTCAGTGTTCCCGACTGTTCAAAGGCCATCAATTGTCGGGAATTCGTAGACGAATGTGGGTAGTCTAGTTCGCAGAGCCATGGGCCGGGCGGGTGTAGCAGTGCGTACCACGCCGGTGTAATCATTTTTTAACACTCGTGTCAGGTAAGTTTACATTGGTTCCCGCTTGGGGACACCACAATCTCTTGTGGAAGTTTGCCTGGGGTGATAGCCCATCATCGCTCAAGCGGCTACCTAGGGTCACGTGCCTCCTCTATTTGGTGCAGATAGTTCTGTCCCTTGAGGTGGTTACGCATTCTTTACGAAACGAATAGAGGGCGCGCACTGCTCGGAACGTCCGAACTTGGGCATGCTTAGCCATCTTCGGGGGTTCTACGGCTAATAGTCTTGGCAGTTTCTTACTCTGACCCGATTATCGGAATTTTTCTTCGGTGAAGTTCTGGATTCGCGTGCGCATTATCTCGAGATTGGGAACGATCAGGAGCTGCCTCTCATCGGTTTCCATCCTGATCTTGGTATTCCTGAGTCCAATGTACTTCACCACACCTGTCTCCCCGCTTGCGAGTTTTATCCTGTCACCGATTGTGAAGGGTCTATCAATCAGGATTATGAAGCCAGCAAAGGTATTCTCTATTATCTCCTTTGAAGCCAATGCAATTTCCAAGGAGCTGACGCCCAGAGCTGCAATTATTGCAGAGATGTTCTGCCCAAAGTGGGCAAGTATCATGACGAGGGCAATTGTATAGACACCAATGTTGATGAGACGTTGAAACAGGGGCAGGAACTCGTCATCGATCCTCGTTTCAGTGCGCGATGCAACATTGGATGAATACCAGAGCAGGAGCACCTGGAAAATCCTTGTTACGAGGTAGGCGGAGGCAAGCACAATTGCAACATAGGCAACTGCGTCTATAAGGCGGGTGATGTTCTCGCTTACCTCCAGTCTTTTCAAACCGATGAAGATGGAAATTGCGAAGACCAGGACATAGATCGACTTGCTAACATTGCTGAGTGAAGCTCGCAGGCGCACAAGTATTGCTGTTAGAATCCTTGCTGCAACTCCAGAGAGAACCACTATGATAATCGATATCAGAAGGTCGCGGCTTGTGACAATCCCTATCACTGGTGAGATGTCTAGAAGCATGGTATCACCTCCACATAATCTGCCAGATCTCGTGAGTCTCTATGTAAGAATAGAAATACCCTTCTCCTGTCTCATTCAAGCACAATCCTTCTTTCACTCCAGGTGTCCATTTGGGGTGACCTCGCGTAGCCCATGTGAGTCACCATCTCCTCACCCCTTCCCCAACGGGAATGGGTCTGCGCTTGACTGTGCTGGCTGATTCGGTATGGTCTAGGTGGATTGATTGGAGGGGCTGCATGAGGAGCTGCAAAGCAGCAATTACAGCGTTTGGATTGCTCGTTGCCCTGGTTTGCCCAACAGCGATGGCAGATCAGGGTGGTGTTGTAAGAATCCACTTCAGCAACTCACTTCAGCCTGATCTTACAGAGATTGTGGATACCTACCATGGGTCAGGTATCATACGTGCCCATGTTGTGATAGAGAGCATCCCTGGTGGTTTGGTGAGTGGGTATCAATTGGGCTATGAGTTGGTTTCAGAGGACAGTTCAGTTGTGATGGTTGGAGGTTTTCATCCCTCCCGTGGCTGGGAGTTGCTTGATTCTGATGAGGAATTTCCTGAGATTTCTGGTCGAGCTGCTAAGGTGCCAGTGAGTGTAGGCTATTGGAACTTGTGGCTCAGGGAAGGTGAGGCATCACTGGGTTATATCAGGCTTAGACCAGTGGAGATCGACGGTGTGGAGAGGATCCTGCTTCTCGATGGGTCACACAACCACATTGACGCCATCAGAGTGTACCATGGGGGTATCAACATGGCACCACCTGAGGCAACAGACCTTGGGGAGGAGCCACGCCTGCCCGAATATGATTGGGAGGGTGTTCCGGAGTTAGAACCTGTATGGGTAGTCAAGGTTGAAGGTGATAGTGCCTATGTGGTGCTCAATGAGTTTGCAGAGCAAGGTGAAGTTCGGGTTGGCAGGAGGTTCCCTGTTGAACTTGTGCCGGTGCGGAAGTCGCACTACTACGTGAACGAGTATGGGCATCCACGTGGTATGTTCGCATTGATGTTTCTTGCGGTGGGGGAAGATGGAACTCTCAGGGATAGCCTGATTAGATGGAGACACAGAGTTGAGATAAGTGGGGAGGGCAAGCGAGTGGGGCGGTCAATTACTGGTCAGGTGGCTCTCTTCAGTGGTGATGGGAGGACTGAGATACGTGGTCCTGGTGGTGTTTTGATCTCGGTGGTGCCTTATCAGATACGAAGTGCTGTTTGTCATGATGTTTCAAGACGGATAGTGGCGGTGATTGAGCGACCTCTGGAGCTGGAAGGCAAAGAGCTCGATCCAGGTGAGCGGTTTTGGCTACAGGTTACGGGCAAAGGACCCAAGTTAGAGAAGTTGCTCGTTATGGATTATGAGGGACGCATTCTGTATGAAGGTGAGTGGACTGAGTGCAAGCATGAGTGTAGGTGGGTAAGTTACAATGGGAATGTTATTGGGTTTGGGTTGTGGAAGTGTCATAGGGAAGGTCGGCATCTATTACGGCTTGATGAGGGGAGGGTCTACAGCTTGCAGAAGATCC
>JALGWB010000191.1 GCA_025774405.1 bacterium | reverse complement strand
TTCTTCGCTGGTGGTGCACTCACTTGCCTCCTCACACGGACAAGGCATCTCTTATGGTCGCCGAAATCGAAGGCAACGGCAGTGAAGCCTGAAGTCGAGACCCAGGTGGGCAATTCCACCGAGAGCTTTTAGCCCGCGGTCGCGAAGTTTTTCAACTTTTCTCAAGTCCCCAGCATCGCAACTTGGAATTGTGTGGCTTGGAGAGCCCACAAGTGGTAAATCTTGTGATAGGTCCTGAACGGGTGCGAAAGCCATAACCAGAGGAGGCTATTATGGTAGTCAGTGACGAAGATAAGATCCTTGATATCATGAACCAAACAGCCCTTCATGCTTACCTGGCGACATGTGATGGTGATCAGCCGATGGTTCGACCCGTCTCTCCCATTGTTGAACATTGTACATCCATCTGGGTCGCAACATCGGCTGAGTCAAGGAAGATTAAGCAGATCAGAAAGAATCCCAAGGTGAGCCTTGCCTTTGTTGAGCTGCCTCATGGGGAGAAGGCTGCAACTGTGATTGGTGAGGCAGTAGAGGTGGATGATCCGGCAGAGAAACGAAGGGTCTGGAGTAGCGCTCACTTTGACCTTTCTGAACACTTCCCAGAAGGACCTGGATCGCCAAGGTTTGCGCTCCTCAGGATAAAGGTGAGAAGGATCGAATGGCGAGATAGGTGGGAGGGTGGGCTTAAGGTTTATGAGCCTGACCGCGACAGCCCGCAGCCGGACTGATCTATTCGCTTTCACCCTTGCTGAATCTGAAATGAGATGGCAAATGTATCTGGCAAGTAAGACCGATCTTGCATATCTTCAGCACTTATGACTGTGGGCACTTACATAGGAGAGATTGCAGCTCTTGCAACTTCTGCCCTTTGGACCGCCTGTTCAATTCTCTTCGCTGCCGCGAGCAGACGTATCGGCGCTTTGAGTGTGAACGCCTACCGAATTGTCATGGCTGTATGCGTCCTGGCAATTGCTCATCTGTTTGCCTTTGGCACGATTGTTCCGCCAGCCAACGAGGCTCAGTGGTTCTATCTGGGACTCAGCGGAGTCATAGGATTGGCGCTCGGGGATTTTGGCTACTTTGGTATGCTCGCCTTGATTGGACCTCGCAGAGGGCTTTTGCTAACATCGCTCGCCCCGATTTTCTCATCTATTACTGCTTACTATATTCTTGCCGAAAGACTGTCGTCGTGGGATGTCACTGGCATTGCGGTAACACTCGTAGGGATCACTATTGTCATTCTCGAAAGGGAGGATGCGGCAAGTCCAACTTTCATTCCACTCAGGAAGAGAATCTACGGCTATCTCTGCGGTGTAGGGGGTGCACTGGGGCAGGGGGTCGGGCTTGTGGTTTCAAAATACGGAATGATAGTTGCTGCCGGCGAAGGCGTGCCACCACTTGATCCGCTTTCAACAGCGCTCTTAAGGATGGTGGTTGCGGCTGTAGTTGTCTGGATGAGCATAGTTGCTGCTGGCAGAGTCAAGCCTGTGCTTGCGAGCAGGCACGATGTTGCCGCCATCAAGCGCACATTTGCAGGAGCTGTGACCGGTCCATTCCTGGGTGTTTGGCTCTCAATGGTTGCTGTCACACATGCGGCAGCCGGGGTTGCAGCTACGCTGATGTCGCTTATGCCTGTCATGGTGATACCCGTAGTCTGGGCTATCTATAAGGAGAAAACCAGCTGGCGTGGCATGGTTGGCGCAGCAGTTGCTGTTGCAGGTGTGGCAATCCTTTTCATGGTGTAGTCAGTCCAGTTTGACAGCACCCCGACCGAGCCTCCGAGCTCGCCTGAGAACCTTCGGCATGGATCTGACATTACCCTTTTCGTAGGCACCCGCCGCAAGTACCGATCCGTAAAGCTCAGCACTCACATAGGCAAGCGCATCCTTGAACATACCGATAACGTGCCTCGCAGTTTTGGGATTGGATTCGCCCATAGGTAGCGCAAGAATGATGCGTTTACCTTCGAAAATCCTAAGATCAGTCTTTCTCCATATTTTTGCAAACCACCTATCCATGAATGCCTTCGTCTGAGCACTTGGACCCCACCAGTAGATTGGTGTCCCAATGACCCAGACCTGGCTCTTTTTCATCTTCTCAAGCAGTCTTGCCATGTCATCTCTTTGTATGCATCGACCGCTTTTCCGACAGCGGTAGCACGCAAGGCAGGGGGCTATCTTGAGGTCGGCAAGCATTATCTTCTCAACCTCTGCTCCTGCTTCGCGCGCACCTTGAAGAACGGTATCAACGAGAATATCGGTGTTGCCGCCTTTGCGTGGACTTCCAACAATGCCCATAACTTGCCTTTTCCATCTTGTCATCGTCTGTGTCCTCCATGCCACGAGTTTACATTGATTTGTTGAGACTGCAAGCCTAACCTCTGGACTGACCAGGGATATTACTACCAGACGTCGAGCGAATCAACTGAGCAAAGCTCCGGATCGGAGCCCTGAAGCAGATCCAGATTTCCAGCTGCGACGCCAAAGGCGGTTGACACGAGGGGGGTGCTGGGGTAAGGTTGTCCTGGGGGGAAGTGGGTGATGAATACACGGGTTCTATCACATTTACCTTTTGAACTCTCCTATCTTGCGCTCCTTTCAAGGTACGGGCTTAAGAGGCTGAGTCGCTGGGAGCATGCACTCAGTCAGGGGGAGATAAGGATATTGGAGGATCTTGGGCTTGAGGTTGTCCGTGTGCAACGAAAGACACTCCTCGGCAGGAAGATAGATGAATATGTTTTCTCACTGGAGCCCGGTGCAAATCGGATCTATGTATCACGGCTGGGTGGGCGCAGATTGACATCTTCAGCCAAGGTGATTCGACTCGAAGGTTTTCTTTTTGGCTATCCAGCCTGCTGCGTCGAGCAATACCTCAGGCACCCATACTTGAGAAATGACCTTGATCCAGAAGGCCAGCGTATCCTGTTTCATTGGGCGTGTCCAGGCTGCAAGGTCACACCTTCCCTGCTACGTGAGTACAGGCTTGTCCACAGGGAATGTGTCAAACTCTATGGAGGTATCGAGCCGTCGTGGCAGCCGGCTGCCATCAGACCGCAGAGTCGGATGGCGCCGATTGTCAGTGTCATCCAGCGTAAGGCACTTCCCGTAGCACTCTGCCTTTCGGCACTACTAGTCATCCCTCCAGCACTTAGTGCCTCGGATCCGCACCTTTTGCCTGTGGAAGACGATGAGGACGGTGATCGTCTTTCCTTTGCTGAGGAGATCCTGAGAGGTGTTGACTGGCACAATCCATCAACAGCACCTGATACGTTGCTTGACGGAGTCGCCCTTGCCTTTGAGCTGAAGGCCCTTATCGACAGTCTGCCGGAAGGGCCCCAGGGGAACAGTGCTTACAAGATCTTCGAATACCAGTATGGGATCGAGAACTGCGATGTTTGTGGTGAAGAGGTGAACATGGGTTTCATTCGCATCGAGTTCCCGGCACGTGGACTATCCATGCAGATTCCTTTCATAGCATATCATTACTTGAGTCATGGAAGCCTTTCCTATCAAGGTACCATACATGACGGGAGGCTCGACCTTTCGCTCCTTAAGCGTATCCTTCTCTGTAACGATGAAAGTCATCAGGCATTTGAAGATTCCGATGAAGACGGACTTGAAGCGCTTGAGGAAAGCTACATCGGAACAGTCGATGGTTTGCCTGACACCGACGGTGATTCGGTCAAGGACGGTCCTCAGTACTTTGAAGATCTGATGGATTCGCTCAAGTCCATCTCAAGAGAAGTCAGCGACACCGAGCCATATATTGTCGAGATACCTACCGACGGCGTAGAGACGTGCCTCGTCTGCGGCAACACTTATAACATGGGTTTTGTCGAGATAGCAAATCCGCTTGAAGAGATCACGCTGACAATTCCCTATATTTCCCTTCACTATCTGGCTCATGGTTCGGCTGCGTATAGCGGAACTGAGAATGTTGGTCGGGTGCTTCCGACTGTTCTTAGTTCGGTGCTTGGCGGAACCGGTACTTCTCACTGGAGGGATGTTGAAGGAGATAGCGATGGAGACGGACTTAAGGATGTCGAGGAGGAGTATTTCTTGCTCGATCCGGAGAATCCTGATTCTGATGGCGATGGCATCCCTGATGGTCCGGCTCTTGCCATTGCGATGCATGACATCATCGATACTCTTCCCAGGAGTGAGTGCCCTGATTCAGTCTATAGAATCGATCATCTGACAAGGGGTGTCCATACATGCTTGGTGTGTGGAGAAGCTGTGAACATGGGATATACTGAGATTGTGAATCCAGTGAGTAGCGATTCGCTTTCACTCACGTTTCTCTCACTGCACTTCATGGCCAAGGGGAGCTTTGAGACAGATCGACCCGAAGAGATCGGCAGGGCCGATCCTCGCTTCATCGACCGGGTGCTTGGGTCACCGTCCTATACGCCTCCACTCCCCTGGACTGGCAATGTGCTTCAAGTCTTTCCAAATCCCTTCCAT
>JALGWB010000190.1 GCA_025774405.1 bacterium | reverse complement strand
ATGTTGGACTGCAGGCTAAGGCAATTTATGGGGACTTCGCCTGTGGTTCCTATGATGATCACAGTGAGTGGCTGGTTGTTGTGGCTGCAAGGTAGCACATGATGGCGAGGAGGCTAAGGTGTTAGGGTATGCAATCTATGCTGGCATCTGGATTGTAATTGGTGTGGCATGGCTTTTGGGTGCGATTCGGAAACGCGTAGTACACGAGGTCTGTGCATCCACAGGATTTGGCATCTGTCTCACTCTCATGGTCGCAATGTGGCTTGGCTACTTCTCTATAGGTGATACCTGGTTCTCCCGCCTCATGCAGACGCTTGGCTCTGTCATTGGGCTTTCCGGGTTAGGGCTTTTCGTCTGGACTGTTGTTACCTTCAAGCTCAAGGGCAGACCAGAGCGAGGCTGGGAACACACGACCATTTTGGTTGAGACGGGCCTGCTCAAGGTTGTCAGGCACCCGATCTATCTTGCAGGTGCCTTATGGAGTACAGCGCTTATCCTCTGGACTCAATCTGTGATTTCCCTGATATTCGGAGCAATAGCATTCGGGCTTTGGTGGATGGCTTCGAAGACAGAAGATAGTTTTAATCTCAGAAAGTTTGGTGACGAGTATGTCGGGTACATGGCGATGGTTCCGCGGTGGAATATTTTCAAGGGACTCATGAACCTCAGGAAAATGTGATTTCGACACCTTACGGCTGCATCTGGTGTGATGAGCCTTTATGTCCTTATGAAAATCCTCGAAAGTGCGCCTTACAGGTATGATAGGGGTATTCGAATTCTCACCCTCGGAAGACTGGGAAAGGCCTATGACTTCCTCGTCGGATATGTTGAGAATGGGCAAAGGGTGCTCGATATCGGATGTGGAACGGGAGCTCTGACGTTACGAGCTGCCAGACGAGGTGCAAGAGTCAAGGGGATCGACATCAATCCTCAGATGCTTGAGATTGCCCGTGCAAAGGCAACCGAGGAAGATCTTTCCAGCAGGATTGAGCTTTTTGACATGGGGATCGCTGAACTCGATCGAGAGCAACCCGAGAGTTACGATTGGCACGGCAGTAATTGCTCGGGCCGAGGCCTGCGTGAAATGCGCAGCCTGTATCGTCTAATGTCCTCAAGATGCGCTGCGCTTCATCAATCCTCGAGGTGAGGTCATATCCCCTCATGCCATCAGGCAATTCAAACTCAATCTATTCGGTGATCGCTCGAGGCCCTGGGATCTGAAGCGGAACGTGTGAAAGTCGCAAGACGAAAGGAGTTGTCGTCTGTTCCTGCCATCCGAAGAGTGAAGATCCGGGTCAGGTGGTCGAAGTGATATTCGTTCTCGTGGATGCTGCAGGTGTCCTGCCCTTGTGGGACAGGTTGGCGATGAGATGGCCCGTTTGCAGGGTTTGTTATTAGTTTCACCGCCCCTGATGAACACAGTTGAGCCTGCAGCCACTTTCATTCGGTGACTTGCCCTTTGCATATTCATCCCGAAACAGATCGCCGGATTACTCCACATGACGAATGGGTTCTGAGGCTGCCTCAACGAAGATTGGTTCCTCTGTGACGTTAAGGCTTGCTGCTTGAGCAGAATAGCTCCCACCCACCCCGTCATAGACTTTGACGTTGCCATTGATCTCGGATGAGAAATCGATCACCTGCGTGCCACTCCATGACCACAGCACAAAGATTGGCGAGTCCCCATTTCTCCTGAATCGGTAGCATGCAATTCCTTCGGCAACTGATAGTGCAGTATCATATTCGGCATCGTGCAGGAGTTGAGGCATATCAGGATAGGTATATGGATAAGGCTCTCCCGCATCCCAGCTAAACGAGCTCTCTGCCGGATGATTCTCTTCCCATTCAAAGAACTCATCTGCGACCTCAGTGGCTGATGCATATTCAGCAATGATCCAGCCTGTTGGTGTTGTCTTGCCAATGAAGTTTGCATTGAGCCACATTAGCATTGTATCGATGTAGGCTCGGTTCGGGGCATTGTAGCAATCATGGGTGGCAATGCCGAAGACCCAGACCTTCTTGGGTAATCCTTGACGCTGGTGGTGCAACCATTCAATGAATTCCATCAGAAAGTATTTCTGATTGGCTCCAAGTGACCTTGGACCTGAAGGACCAGGATTGGGCTCCAGCTGGGGGTAGTGAGGAATGAGGACGTATTGGGTCTGGTTGAGATCCTCCTTGAGATACTTCCCTGGCAGCGCCGTCGGACGGAAAGGGTTGAAAGGATAGTGACCGAGGTTTTCATATGCCATGATACCCGCTGGTTCAGTGAGGGCAGTTTCGATATGGAAGTTAAACTCCCGCATGAGATCGACCATGAGGGGTTGATGCGTCTGATAGGGTGCAACACCGTAGTTGTTCTCGCTGCCTATCACCGCTTCAACTGCGTCGATGTTGGTTTGCCATATGAGATGGACTGTGTCAGGAGGGGTGTCGGGTGGCATGAGGACCCAGTCGTGGCGATCTCTCCGCCAGAGCGGGTGGATGTGGGTTCCCCAATCGAAGCCCGCGTCGAGATAGGACTCAACAAGATCCTCGTCAGCGAAATCCTCGATCCACTCCATGAATTCACCATTGGATGCGAGGCTGAGTTTAGCGCCGTAGTGGAGGGCCCTGTCACGCAACCAGCGTAGCTCCTCACGCCTTGCACCATAGTCATAGCCGAATTCAGGGAGAAAGGGTTCAACGTGAATTGCAAAAATGACATTGATAGGATCCTGATTGCCCTTATGTTTCTGCTGGGGTGCGCTCGGGGATGAGCAGGCAAGGGTTGAGATTGCGAGGAGCAAAAGAAGGGAGGAAAATGTCCGCAGAGCAGCCGTGGGTAACCCCAGTTGAGCTTTACCTCGACTCATCGCAGCCTCCTTCATTTGTTGCTATATTGGACCAGTGACCATGATCTACCACATCTTCAGCATGGTCTACAAGGGGAAATCTATCGATTTGGTTCTGGAGATATGACGATCAGATGGCCGCTGTGAAGGGGGCAGAGGATCGACGATCCAGCCGAGTAATTGGCTTTCTCTTTGAGGCTGCAATGGCTCGAACAGGCGAACAGGCAACACCTCAGCTGTGCACGTTTTTGGCTCCGACCCCTTTTGGGGGTTTTTGTGGATTTTTACTTTTCAGGGTTGCGGAGGGCACCTCCAACTGCGCCTCCGATGAGTCCGAGGATGCCCTGGTAGAGCCCGCCGAGGAGGATGATGAAACCAATCGATCCCCCCAGAATTGCGCCCATCATCGGTCTGCAGGCTATAGCACCGACAAAGCCGATCCCCAGGATGGTGAATACTGCCAGGATAAGGGCACCCAGGATTCCCGCCAGGAAACCAGCCTTAAGCCCTCTGGTCGCACCTCCACCGGTGATGACACCAGCGACAAAACCAGCAAGGATAGGGCCGAGGATAGGTAAGGGCGAAAGGACGATCATAGCGACAAATCCGACGATAACACCTAGTAGCACTATACACCCCCCTTGTAGCGCTCACGCTGAGATAGCTTCGTATCCTCCACAACTGTAACTCAAAGGGTCTTACGGTGACAACAATAAGATCGGACGTGTGCCCTTCGAGCCTGAAAGCCGAGGCGAGACTCAGAAAAGTGGTTGACAATATGAGAGTATGCGATTATTCTCATATAGCGATACGTCGGGGCAGTCTTGCTCAGAGGTTGGTCAGGAGAAGCCAATGCAGACAAAGCAAAACCTTGATTACAAGCAGCAAGCGAGGCTCTTGAGAGCACTTGCCAACGAGACGCGGCTCAAGATCATCGACGCGCTGAGCAGGGGAGAAATGCACGTAGGTGCTCTTGCTGAGGCGACGGGCGCCGAGCAGTCATCTGTCTCAAAGCATCTAGCTGTGCTCAGGGCAGTTGGTGTGGTTGATGACGAGCGGCGAGGCAATGAGGTCTATTACAGGTTGCTTACACCGTGCGTCGTCGAATTTTTCTCGTGTGCGCTTAGAGTAATCAAGGAGCGGCAAGCTTAGATGATTTTCAGTGCTATCTAATCCGGAAGTCTCGCCGACTGCCGATATGGTGGTTACCGATGAGAAATGAAATCAGGTCGCTTGCGATAACAATCATAGTCTTTGCCATCTTTTTCTGGCTGCCAGTCGATTCGCTTCGTTTCCAAAAGGCGCTCTATGAGGCACTTGCACTAGCCAGATGGTACGCAAGAGAGCATGTCATCCTGTGCCTGGTGCCTGCCTTCTTCATTGCCGGGGCAATATCATGCTTTGTCTCGCAGGCGTCGGTACTAAAGTATCTTGGCCCGAAGGCAAAAAAGGCACTTGCCTACGGGGTTGCGTCGGTTTCAGGCTCAATCCTTGCTGTGTGCAGTTGTACAGTGCTTCCACTATTTGCAGGCATCTACAGGCGAGGAGCGGGCTTAGGACCAGCCAGCACGTTTCTTTACTCAGGACCCGCCATCAATGTCCTGGCAATCGTACTGACAGCCAAAGTGCTC
>JALGWB010000189.1 GCA_025774405.1 bacterium | reverse complement strand
GGCGTATCCTTCGGAGCATCCCGGGGCTAGATCTCATCGAGGTTGAAGAGTTCAACCGCTCTTTGAGCGTCTGCTGTGGAGCCGGAAGCGGCGGGCTCTGGATGGAATGGGATAAGGATGAAAGGATAGCAACTGTAAGAGCCAGACAGCTCATAGATACTGGTGCGGACGTGATCGCAGTCGCCTGCCCCTATTGCCTTCAGATGCTCGAGGAGACGACCAAATCCTTAGGGGCGGAAATCCCCGTTATGGATGTAGCCGAGATCCTGGCACTTTCGTGCCTTTAGGATCCCGGCTCCCGATTCTCATTCGTAGGTGTAGAAACCTCGCTTGGTCTTGCGTCCAAGATAGCCTGCCTTCACCATGTTTCTGAGCAACGGACAGGGACGGTACTTGGAGTCACTGAAGCCCTCGTAGAGGACTTCCATGATAGCGAGGCAAACATCGAGACCGATCAGGTCTGCAAGTTCAAAAGGACCCATTGGATGAGCCATGCCGAGCTTCATAACGGTATCGATGGCTTCCTTGGTAGCAACCCCTTGCATCAATGCCCAGCAGGCCTCATTGATCATAGGCATCAGCACCCGGTTTGAGATGAAACCAGGGTAGTCATTGACAAGAACTGGTGTCTTGCCAAGCTTCTCTGCAAGATCGTGGACGATCTTGTATGTTGAATCGGAAGTTTGTAACCCCTTAACTATCTCGACGAGTTTCATCACGGGTACAGGGTTCATGAAATGCATCCCTATCACCATCTCAGGCCGGCCGGTGACTGCCGCAAGCTGGGTTATTGAAATTGAGGATGTGTTGCTCGCCAGAATAGCATCCTGCTTACAGATTGAATCCATCTGGCGGAAAACATCGAGCTTAATTGAAAGATCCTCAGTGACAGCCTCTATCACGATGTCACAATCAGCCAACTCCTTAAGCTCAGTACTTGGCCTGATCTTTTCAAGAGCCGCCTGCTTGTCAGCCTCGGTAATCTTCTCTTTCTTTACCATCCGATCAAGGTTCTTGGTTATGGTTGCAAAAGCCCTTTCAAGCAACTCATCCTTGACATCCACCATGACAACGTCATAGCCATTCATGGCAGCCACATGGGCAATACCGTTCCCCATTGTACCTGCCCCCACGACTCCGATTTTCTTTACATCCATCTTTGCCTCCTCCTATTCCATCTCGATAGACATCGCTACGGCATTTCCGCCACCAAGACACAAGGCGGCAAGCCCACGCTTCAGTCCTCTGTCTTTAAGCGCATAAATCAGCGTTACAAGAATTCGGCAGCCCGTTGAGCCAATAGCATGCCCAAGAGCGATACCGCCACCGTTGACATTAACCTTGTCCGGATCCAATCCAAGCTCCCTGATATCTGCAATCGCCTGCGATGAAAAAGCCTCATTGAGCTAAACCAGGTCAAAATCCTCGATCTTATATCCAGTGACTTTCAAAAGATTCCGTACAGCATAGATTGGAGCCAGCATCACCCACTTCGGTTCGCTACCACCCGTTGCATAACCAGTGATCTTGGCAATCGGCTTTGCTCCGAGCTTCTCAGCTTTCTCGCGGGACATCACCACAACTGCTGAAGCTCCATCATTGACACTCGGTGCGTTACCAGCGGTTATCACGCCATCCTTCTTGAAAGCAGGCCTGAGCCTTGCAAGTTTTTCAAGGCTTGTATCCTCCCTGGGACCCTCATCAACATCAACCACCACTGGTTCCCCTTTTCGCTGAGGCACAGTGACAGGAACAATCTCATCCTTGAACTTGCCCGTCTTTATGGCTGCAACTGCCTTGCGGTGGCTATTGAGAGCATATTCGTCGAGCACCTGCCGCGAGAGATTGTACTTCTCAGCGACCAGTTCCCCCGTTATCCCCATATGAAAGTCATTGAAAGCACACCACAATCCATCGTAGACCATAGCATCGACCAGAACCCCGTTGCCCAGCCGATAACCCATTCTCGCCTTGGGCAGCAAGTATGGACACTGGCTCATGCTTTCCATGCCGCCGGCCACTATACAACCATAGTCACCAGCCTTTATAGCCTGCGCTGCAAAAACCACAGCTTTAAGCCCTGAACCGCAGACTTTGTTTATCGTTGTGGATCCAACCGAATCAGGAATACCAGCCTTTATCGCAGCCTGTCTTGCTGGTGCCTGCCCAATGCCAGCACTTACAACATTGCCCATAATCACTTCCTCCACATCCTCCACCCTGATCCCTGCCCTGCTCACAGCCTCCCTGATGGCAACAGCTCCCAGCTCTGTTGCAGGAAGACTTGCAAGCTTGCCCAGGAAAGCACCAGTTGGTGTTCTCGTGCCACTTACAATGACAACATCCTTCCTGTCAGCCATTCTTCACGCTCCTTTCCAGCTAATCGTACCTACCAAGTTGCGAGGCGATCTCACAAAATGCCCTCACCTTACTCAATTCCCCACGTGGTGATATCTCACAGCCTGTTGCAAGAATATAATTGTAATGAGATCTGGCTGCCGAAATGCATCTTCTTACTTCCTTTTCAATATCCTCTCTTGTCCCGGCTACGAAGACACTGGTCGAAACATTGCCAATGACAACCATCTTGCCCTCACAAACGGTCAGCATCTTCTCGAGAGATGAAGGTTCATCCATACTTATGGCGATTGCTCCTGTTTTCACTATGTCTTCCATTATGGGATCGATGAGACCACAGATATGAAGTGTGACACTTACTCTCTTCTCGCGCAGACGGGAAACTACCTCCTGGTGATATGGTAGTACAAACTCCCTGTAAATCTTCGGAGAGATCAGACTGACTGATGCGGGAGCTTCACTCAAGCTCAACCCCACACCAGATTGCTTCAGAGCTTCGCCGAATCTAACAGAGACCTCCACAGCAAATCTCATGAGTTCGTGAACGAAGGCTGGATCAGTTACAGTATCGACTATGAGATTCTCAGCCCCCCTCAAATTGCTGGCGATTGTCCACGGACCGCATATCACTCCTCCGACGGCGCTTTCCGATACTGCCTCCTTGACCTTCCTGCAGGCTTCAAGATAGCCCGGCATCCTCCCCGCTGAATACGGATCAGGCACGTTCAGGCTGTCGAGTCTGCTCGGATCGTGGAGCAAGTAGGATCTCAGTCTTGGCACATCATCTTCAGGAAACTCAATCTCTGCTCCCATCGCTTCAACTTCCATGAACAGATCAGGCATGAGAGCAATAATGTCTGGTTTCAGATCTTCGTAGAAAGCCAGATGGGCTTTGGCCAGGTTGTCAAAGTCTGTGTAGTAATCCTTTGGGTTCAGTCCGATCATCTTGGCAGTCAGGCCGCTGAGGATTGGATATGATGGTATCCGATCAGGCTGCTGTCTCTTGAAAGCCACTTTAACTCGCTCCAAACCGATCATGCTGTGCACCTCACAGTTGAAGAAGCTCTCGTGCGATCACAAGTTTCTGGATCTCCGATGTTCCCTCGCCAATAACTGTTATCTTGGCATCCCTGTACAGACGCTCAATCTCATACTCCCTCATATAGCCATAGCCACCATGGATCTGAATGGCGTTTCTTGTAGCTCTCATTGCAACCTCTGATGCGAAGAGTTTCGCCATTGCAGCTTCCTTGATGATATTCTGACCTCTATCCTTGGCTATCGAGACATCATAGACCAGCAGCCTAGCTGCTTCAATCTCAGTGGCCATGTCAGCTATCATTGCCTGAATAGCACCAAACTTCCCGATTGGCCTGCCAAATTGCTTGCGTTCCCTGGCATATTTCACACTTGCCTCGAGAGCAGCCTGAGCGATCCCGAGCGCCATTGCGCCAATCGATATTCTGCCTCCATCAAGCGTGTGGAGGAAAATCCTGAAACCCTGTCCCTCCTCACCCAGTCTGTTCTCCACCGGCACCTTACAATCCTCAAAGATGAGCTCAGCGGTATCTGAGCCCCGGATGCCCATCTTGTTCTCCTTCTTGCCCACTTTGAAACCCGGCATACCCTTCTCAACGATCAGAGCAGTTATACCTCTTGTTCTTGCCTGCTTATCTGTCATAGCTGTTATCACAAATGTTTCAGCAACACTTGCATTCGTGATAAAGCACTTGGTGCCATTGACAATGTAGTGGTCACCCTTACGGACAGCGGTTGTCTCGGTGGCACCAGCGTCTGACCCGGCGTTGGGTTCGGTCAGGCCGAAAGCTGCAAGTTTGCGCCCGCTGACTATATCAGGCAGATACTTCTGTTTCTGCTGCTCGTTCGCAAACTCATAGATTGGGTAAACCCCAAGTGAAGTGTGGGCAGCCATTGTTATTCCAGTTGCAGCACAAACTCGAGAAATCTCCTCAACACCTATTGTGTAGCCGAGGGTGTCGGTACCGCCACCACCCCACTTCTCATCGAATGGCATCCCCAGGAGCCTGAGTTCACGCATCTTCTCAATCGTCTTCCACGGGAATTCAGTTGTCTCATCTATTTCCTTA
>JALGWB010000188.1 GCA_025774405.1 bacterium | reverse complement strand
CCTTACCATCATGAGCCCCCTCGATCAAACCAGGAATGTCTGCAAGTACAATGGTCCTGTCGCCGTAGGTCAGAACACCAAGATTAGGAGTTAACGTTGTAAAGGGATAAGCGGCGATTTTTGGATGTGCTCTGGTCAGACGGCTCAGCAATGTCGATTTACCAACATTGGGTTGACCAACTATGCCAACATCGGCAATCAGCTTAAGTTCGAGTATGATCCGCCGTCTTTCACCGGTCCTCCCCTTCTCCCTTTTTCTGGGTGCACGATTGGGAGGTGTCGCAAAGCCGGCATTACCACGTCCACCCATGCCACCCCTTGCAATTATCGCTTGACCTTCCTCGGAAAGATCACAGATGACCTCACCGGTGGTGGCATCCTTCACGACAGTACCAATCGGCACGCGAACGATCGCATCGTCGCCATCTCGTCCGTGTTGTTGCTTGCCCCTGCCATGCTGACCCCTCTTAGCCCGAATTATGCGCCTGTACTTGTAATCTATGAGGGTATTCAAATGAGGGTCCGCTTTGACAATCACATGTCCACCCCTTCCACCATCACCACCGTCAGGACCACCTCTGGGCACAAACTTCTCCCTGCGGAAGCTAACGCAGCCATCTCCGCCATCGCCAGCCACTACCTCGATCTCAACGATATCGATGAATTGAGATCTCCCTCGTGAATGTCTATTCAAGTCTCGATCACCTTGCCAGGGTTGAACATCGTTTTCGGATCAAACGCCTGCTTGACAAGCCGCTCATAATTGTAGAGATGTTCACCCAATTGCCCCTTGAGATAGCGCCGCTTGGCGATACCGATGCCATGTTCACCACTTATTGTTCCTTCGAGCCTCAGTGTCAAAGCAAAAAGCTCCTCAACGAGAGCCTCGGCCCGCTTGAGCTGGTCGCGATTTCTCCTATCAATCATAACATTTATGTGCAGATTCCCGTCACCTGCATGACCAAAAGTTGGGACCTGAAGACCATACTTGCCAGCCAACCGTTCAACTCCCTCGACGAGCTCAGGCAATCGTGACCTTGGAACACACACATCCTCGTTTAGTTTGGCAGGTGCAATTTTAGCAAGAGACGGTGAAATCGACCTCCTCATCAACCAGATCTCCTGTCGCTCCTTTTCACCGGATGCAACCCTGATCTGGATAGCACCGCTTTCCTCCAGGACCCGAGCTATGGTCTCCATGGACTCACGGGCTTCATTAACTGTGCCATCTGTCTCCAGCAGCAGTGAACACCCACTTTCCTCAGGTATGTCCAGATCTATGAAGCTCTTGACGCAAGCTATTGTCGATGAATCCATCAGCTCAACAGCGGCAGGAATGATTCCACTGTCCAAAATCCTGCTTACAGCTTCGGCAGCCGCCATAGTTTTATCGAAGAAGGCAAGAGCTGTACAGAATGCCTCTGGCAAGGGCAACAACTTCAAAACGAAAGCCGTCATTATCATCAGTGTACCTTCGCTCCCGGTCAAAAGCGATCTCAGGGGGTTCCAGACCTTCTTGTCAGTAGAGGTGAATCCGCACTCGATGAGCTTGCCATTGTAAGTAACAGCCTCAACACCAAGGACATAGTCTCTGGTGACGCCATACTTCACAGCCCTGGGTCCACCTGCATCCTGCGCGACATTCCCACCTATGGTTGCCACTTCCATGCTCGATGGATCTGGAGGGAACATCAAGCCATAACGTGCAACCTCCCCCTGTAGCCTCCCGTTGACAACACCAGCCTCGACAATCGCCACCCTTCTTTCACGATCAATCGCTCTTATCCTGTTCAACCTTTCGGTTGACATGACAAGTTCGTTCCCGAGAGGAACAGTCCCTCCCGCAAACCCGGTGCCTGCCCCTCTGACTATCAATTTCACGTTTTCTTCGTCACAAATCAGTACAACTGCCCGCACAGCCTCGACCGTTCGCGGGAACACAACGGCAGCCGGAAGGGACTTCAAATTGGTGGCGTCAAATCCATAGCAGGTGCGGATCTCGGGTGAAGTCTCGACAGCATCGGATCCAAGCTTTTGCGTAATCCTCTCAATGGCTCGACTGGTCTCAGTGTCTTTACTCATGCGATAGGTGGCTATGCCGACGACTGTGCAGCCGTCATAGCGATCGTGTTCAGGATATCATCAGCACAACATCCTCGTGATAGATCACTTGCAGGTCGGGCAAGACCCTGAAGGAGGGGACCGATTGCACGGGCTCCGGCGAGGCGCTCCACCAGCTTATAGCCAATGTTTGCTGCATCAAGATTGGGGAAAACCAGCACATTGGCATGGCCTGCCACCTCGCTGCCGGGGGCCTTGCGTTTTGCAACTTCGGGCACAATAGCAGCATCAGCCTGGAGTTCACCATCTATCTTGAGCTCAGGATCGATCTGTCTGGCAATCCCAGTTGCCTCTACAACCTTGTCGATCAAGGGATGCTTTGCACTACCCTTGGTCGAGAACGAGAGCATCGCCACGATAGGCTGCTGCCCGATCAGGCGCTGATAAGTCCTGGCGGACGCTATGGCAATGCTGGCGAGCTGCTCAGGATCGGGATCAGGTACAACACTCGGGTCGGCAAAGACATAGCAACGTTCCTGCGAGTTGACACTAAGCACCATGAGGAAGCAGCTTGAAACACATGTAACCCCCTCATCTGTTCCAACACACCAAATCAGAGCACGCAGAATATCAGCAGTCGGAGTTGCAGCCCCACCGACAAAGCCGTCGGCATCCTGAGAGGCCAGCATAAGACCTGCAAAATAGAGCGGTTCCTGAGCAATCGCCAACGCCTCGTCTTCGGTCATTCCTTTGTGCTTTCTTCTATTGTATAGATGTGAAGCATATGTCCCGATCTTCGAACTCCTTCGGGGCTCCACTATTTCAACGCCCTCAAGCTCGATGCCTGCTCCTGATGCCACTCGCCCGATCTGTTCAGGATCACCGACCAGAACTGGCCTTGCCAACTTCTCCTTGACTGCACGCCCGGCTGCCTCAACAACTCTCTCATCAAAAGCCTCGGGAAGCACTATTCGAGCCCTCGTTGCTCTGGCTCTTTCCCAGATCCAAGCCATTGTGCCCATCACTTTCCATCCCCCCGCTCACCAAACCTCTCACCTAGTTTGCTTGCAACAACGGCGGGAACGAATTGACTCACATCGCCTCCAGCGACTGCGATCTCCAGTACAAGGGATGAGCTCAAATATGTATATTCCTCGCTAGGCATGAGGAAAACCGTCTCCACATCATCGCTCAATCGGCGGTTCATCAGCGCCATTTGGAATTCATACTCAAAGTCCGACACCACTCGAAGACCACGCACAACCGCAACAGCACCTATCTTGCGTGCAAAATCAACGAGAAGCCCGGAAAAGGGAATTATCTCAACATTTGCAATATCTGAGGCTGCGATCTTGAGCATTTCAACCCGTTCTTCGAGGCTGAAGAAGGTCTTCTTTGGGGTGGATTGAGCGACTGCAACAACAACCCTGTCAAAAATCTGGAGACTCCGTTTAAGGATATCGAGATGACCATTGGTCACAGGATCAAAAGTACCAGCATAAACACCCACCGTCACGTGTCTCCCCCATCCTGCACCTTCAGGAAAATCACTACGCTCTCGCCAAATTTCCTTCTTCTAACAACGTCGTATCTCTTGGAGACTGGAAACTCCTCTCGCCAGTGTAAACGCCCGACGATGAGACTTTCGTTGCCTGCAGCTCTGGAGTCCTCGAGAACATTAAGGGTTCTTGCCACCTGACCTGATAGGAAAGGTGGATCAATGAAAATAATGTCAAATGCACTACCACTCCAGTTTCCCACGAACTCAATTGCGTCTCCGCGTATTACGTTGCAACAGGAGCCGATGCCAAGAGAGTTGAGGTTGCGCTGAATCATTTCAACACAGCGGCGAGACTGATCAACAAAATGAACCTCCGATGCGCCTCGACTCAATGCCTCTATGCCAAGTGAGCCGCTTCCAGCGAAAAGGTCGAGCACGCTCTTGCCTTCGATCCGCCTCCCGATTATGTTGAAGATTGACTCCCGGATGATTGCAAGCGGCGGTCGCGAGAGCAATCCTCTGGGTGCCTGTATTGAAACCCCCTTGAACCTGCCTGCAGATATCTTCATTTCGACCTCATAACAAAATCCGTGCCTTATTCTAATAGTAAAGCACGGACTCTGTCAACCTAAGTGTCTATCGGGTCAGCTCGCTTATACCTATGAAATATGAAATATCGGAATCGTCACTGAGTCTTAGTTCAAAGCTCAGCCTGCCTGTTCCCCCGAGATCCATATCCATACCAGCAATGGCTTCGGCAATACCATACTCTCTAAAATCGTTACCTTCCTCGGTGACCTCCTCCCACACATCACTGGTCACCCTGCGATCAACGTGACCGGTCACATTGGTGAGTGCGAAGCCACCGTAGGGTGAGAAGACTTCATGGCACCAGACGGTCACAAAACTGAACTGCAACT
>JALGWB010000187.1 GCA_025774405.1 bacterium | reverse complement strand
CATCATCAAGCATTTGCTCCATGTCAGTGAGACAGGTATAACCATCGAGATCGTCACCCATCTTGCCACCGCAGCAGCAGTTGTCATTTTTCTGAGACGACGCCTCCTGGCTTTGCTGAAGTCTTTGTTGCTATTGCCCAGGCTTAAATCAGAATCCCATATCAAAGGTGACCTGACATTGATAGCGATGCTGGCCCTTGCCTCGATTCCTGCAGCGATATTGGGAATCAGTGCCCGGTCAAGCATAGAGGGCTTCTTCTCTGAGCCAAAGCTGACCGCAGGTATGCTGGTAGTGACAGGTTGTTACCTGATAATATGCCGGTTTATCGCTAGAGGATCGAAGTCGATAAGTTATGGCCATGCCTTGATAATAGGGCTTGCACAGGCCGCAGCCCTGGTTCCTGGCATTTCAAGGTCAGGCCTGACAATTGGAACGGCTCTCCTCATAGGGATCGAAGCAAGGACAGCTTTTGAGTTCTCACTGCTCCTGTCCTTACCCGCAATCATAGGAGCGGGAATAGTTGAGCTTGCTTCGCAAGGTCTGGCAGCGAGTACGGATGTAATTGTTGCAAGCACGGCCGCTGCTTTTGGATTCGGTCTGCTTGCAATAATGCTTCTCTTCAAGGCAGTGATGCATCGGCGCCTTCACGCCTTTGGTTATTATCTCATTCCACTTGGCATTCTGCTCCTGGTAGTGCTTTGACCCGGTTGCTTCTTTGGTCCAAAACCGGGTAAAATAGGTTGACCCCTCAACCGGTGACTTAATATCATAAAGCGATCCTGTAAATGTGGCTTCTTCAGTGAGGAATCCGGGCGTGAAAGTAGCAATTCTTGTCGGAGCGGCCTTTACATGCTCATTCATCACCAGTGCTGACGCTTCGACATTCACAGATTATTTGCTCAAGCAGGGCCTCGAGAATCTTTATCGTGCTGAGCTTCACAAGTGTTGCCTTGAGGACAATGACATCGAAAGCTGCCTTAGATACGCAGATGAGATTGGTAAGAGGGGACTCGCGGAAAAGATCGATGGTCTAATTGATAGCATTGGTACCGATCCATTACGAGTTGAGATCACGAAATTGATTTTGAAGGCTAGGAGTTTGCTTGGTCAAGGTAAGTGCAATCAAGCAATAGCATATGCTGAGCGGGCTATAGGTCTTCTTCCTCCAAAGGATCTTTTGATCGAGGCCATGCTGGTGAGAGCCAAATCTGCGTATCGGTTGGAAGAGATGGACTTGATGGCAACTGATGTTGAGGCGCTGGTTGAGTATGTTGATCCGGCAACAAGGCCTGACCTTGCTCTGCTCTCAGGCGTTGTCAATGAACATACAGGACGGCTGGATGAGGCTCAGCGTCTGCTCGAGATCGCCTTGAGAGGAGGGCTGTACGAGGCTGGTCCGGAGCTTCTAAAGGTCCTGCTCAAGGAGGAAGATCGGGAGGGTTTTAGTTCCTATCTTGACAGTTTGCCTCCCTGCACTGAACCTGCAATTGCGGAAGGATTATGCGATATAGCGCACCTGCTTGAAGGGGTCTATCCTGCGGTGTGGCATGAGGTTGTCGGCCATCTTGCAAATGATTCGACTTTCATCATCGATGCTCATCCTGAGATTGTCAATGACATCGTTCGCGCAGCTGAAGCCGGTGAGGCCGTAGGTGGCTATTGCGCTGCCCTGCTTCGGAATTCAAGCAGGTCTTCATCGGTCGAAAGCCTTCGCTATGCACACGCAATCGCAATGGGCTCAGTTGATTCTTTGGTTATACTGCTGAAGCAGAGCAGGAATTGGATCTTGAATCTAAAATGTGCAGTCTGGATTGCTGCTTTGGCGTCTGAGGCTGATCCAGCTGTGGACATTGCCCTGGCTGACCTCGGCAAGATCCTTAGCACCCACGGGGATGAGATTCCCGATGTGGAGATGTTCGCAATTGCCAAGCTCCTGGCGACCAGATCGTCGAGGGCGAGTACGCCTGAGATTATCAAACATATGTGCAATCATCTTGAGGCCACTTCCCAACCCGATGTGCTGCTTGAGCTAGCGAATCTGGAGCGCTCCATCAGTCCGGAAAGGTCTGCTGAGAAATACAAACGCATTGCTTCAGCGCCCCTGCCGTCGCTTAAGACACTCGAGGCTGAGCGGGCTCTATGGGAGATGAGGGTACGAAAAGCGGATACCTCCGGTATCGCCCAGGAGCTGGAGAAAATTGTCGATCAAGGTGCTGATGCCTTTGGAGTTGCCAATCTGCTTGTGGAAAGACTGGGTGCCTTTGAGAGAGCCATTCCACTCTACAGGAGGGCAATCGAAGAGCTACGACAGACCGATAAGCAGTATCTTGCCAAGATGGGTCTTGTTGAGTGTCTCATTAGAGTTGCTTTGAAAAGGCAGGTCGGAGACGACGCGAGACAGGAAATCCGTCGACTTTTACGGGAACTTGCTGCTTCGAGGGCACGTGTGGACGATGTTCTGGATCTCACAAAGGCATCGACAATCTTCTTGAGAAAGGACTATGACTTCGCAAATGAAGTACTGGAAGTGCTCAGGCAGAGGAAGGATCTTTCGGCAGGTGACACGTATGGGCTGCTTCGCTTCGGGTTTTATCTATTTCTCCTCGGGCATTCGGGCGCCTCGACCACTTGCGATGACCTTGTTGAGCAGCTATTGAGAGCGTATCCTTCGAGCGCTGCGACCGGACTGGGGGTACTGCTACGTGCCAGGATAAGGTTTTTGCTCGGTGACTATGTTGGAGCCCTCAAGCTTTACCGCCTTTGCCTCAAGCGATGGAATGAGCTTGCTCCGATTTGCAATAGGGGGATTGGAGAGTGCTATCTCTATTCTGGTGGATTGCTAAAGGCCATAACGTATTTCAAGCTTTCCGAGCCCGATGCCCGAACCTGTGCAGAGATAGGAAAGTGTTATCAGATTCTTGATCAGAACGATTCAGCCGAGGTTTACCTTTCGAAAGCTTTGAATTCGCTAAGCTTCGATCCCTTCACTACAACTGCCAGCGCCGGACTTGGATTGATTCTCTTGGAGAGAGGTGATTCCCCTGACGTTATCTCTTTTCTGGATCCGTCGTTTGGTGCCTGGCGCCACAGCATCCTTAGAGAACGCTACTCGATCAGGTGCATCTTGAAGGCATATTACCTGGCCAAACTTGGCTATGGGTTTGCCAATAGTGCGCTCCGGGTTGAGTCCATGAGGAATCAGAGGATTGCATGTCTTGCGCGCTTGCTGGGAGCTGAAATCGCCGTTGACGAGGATGGCGAACGCGCGCTGGCAATTTTACCCCATGCTGGTCAGTGCTTCGACATCTTTGGCTTCTTCGATGTGATGACGAGGCAGGCACTTTATGCTTGCATGGTTGATTCTGTAGATCTCTGTAACGCCCGCATCAGCCAGTTCATCAGGCGTTTTCCGCTTGCATCATCAACAATCAACACATTACGTGATGAGATGGTACTGCAAGTCTTCAAGTCAGGTCGGGGTGAACGAGCTTTGGAACTGATCGATAGCCTGAGAGCCGAGGGATATGTGCCCGGCTTGAAGATTGACTTTCGAAAGGGAATCCAATTCATGCTCGAGCGTAGATACAGAGATGCCATCAAGTGCTTTAGGGCACTGGCTGCCACGGCCGATGGGACCGACATGTATTATGATAGCTGTTTCAAGCTTGGAACAGCTTACTACTTTGCCGGGGTCTATGATTCATCAGCCCATTACTTCAGCATGGCAGCATCAGCACCCGGGACTGAGCTTGTAAGGGAGGCTCTCTTCAACGGCGGCTTAGCTCAGGTCGAGGCTGGGAATCACGCTGGTGCGTTTGAATCCTTCTGGACATATGCCATCAAATTCCCTCTGAGTAAGCACTTCCAGCGAGCTCTCTTAAGAGCGGCTTTTGCCCTTGAGGAAATGGATCAATATGGACGTGCGATAGAGGTCTACAGGCGGTTCGGGGAATATGCCAGCTCAATTGAAGAGGCTGCAGAAGCTCACTATTGGATGGGGCATGCCTACGCTCAAATGGGTGACCATGTGAGGGCTGCAGTTGAATATCTCCGTGTTGGCTACATGTTCCCTCAGGTGGATGCCTGGGCCGGTACCGCCAGCTTTGAGGCAGGGCTTGCGTGTGAAAAAGCTGGCTTGACGGATGAGGCAATCATAATTTACAGAGAGACTGCTCGGAAGTATGGGGAAGATACCGATTGGGGTAAGGCGGCACTGCAAAGACTGCAGGCGGTCACATCGGAAACGGGCGGCTGAGGATCATGGATTACATAACTGTCAAGGGCGCACGGGAACACAATCTCAAGTCCATCGACGTCAGAATTCCCAGGGACAAGATCACGGTGATCACGGGTCTGAGTGGGTCGGGAAAATCGTCCCTGGCATTTGATACGATCTATGCGGAAGGTCAGCGAAGGTATGTGGAGTCGCTTTCCACCTACGCCAGGCAATTCCTCGGGCAGATGGAAAAGCCTGATGTTGACTACATAGATGGGCTCTCACCTGCGATTAGCATCGAGCAGAGGACTGCCGGAACCAATCC
>JALGWB010000186.1 GCA_025774405.1 bacterium | reverse complement strand
CTGTCGAGCTTGTGGTATATGCATAAGCCTATGTGAATATAATGCTCCGGAGCTTGTATCTGAGGGCGACAGAAGTTACGTGGTAATCAATGAAGCACTATGTAAGGGCTGTGGTACATGCGCTTCGAACTGTCCAGCGGACGCCATCACCGCAAAGCACTTTACCGATGAGCAGATAGCAAGCATGATTGAGACACTGTTCAGAGAGTAAGACCTATGGCTAGATTTGAACCGAAGATCATTGCGTTTGCCTGCAACTGGTGCAGCTATGCAGGAGCCGATCTTGCAGGGGTATCACGTCTGCAATATCCACCCAATATCCGCACCATCCGGGTCATGTGCTCAGGTCGTATCAGCCCGGGACTCATCCTGAAAGCCTTTGAGGAAGGTGCTGATGGGGTGTTTGTGTCAGGTTGTCATATCGGCGATTGTCACTATTCCTTCGGCAACCGTCGAGCCGAACGTCAGGTGGAATTAACCCGGAAACTCATTGATCTACTCGGGATTGAGCCTGAACGCCTGCATTTGGAATGGATCTCTGCAACCGAGGGAGAAAAGTTTGCGAAGTCCGTCACAGAATTCGTGGAAAGGATAAGGCAGCTTGGAAAAAGCCCGATCAAAGTCACGCATTAAAGAACTAACTCAGCAAACACGAGCATATCTGTGCATAGACTGCAGTAAGTGCACAGCAAGCTGTCCCATCGGTAGGGTTGGCAACATATATTCGCCGAGATCGTTCGTCCAGCAATTGCTGAACGAACAGGCCCCATCCCATGAAGCACTCTGGCGATGCCTGACATGTGGTCTGTGCCATCATCGCTGCCCATCAGATGTGGACTTTCCGGGCTATATCAGGGAGCTCCGACGTGAAGCCATCAAGCAAGGGCTCAAGCCGCATCCAACCCATAGTGGCACAATCCAGGAGATCATGCGAATAATGACGAGTCCCGATCTTAGGCCGAACCGATGTTCAGGGTTGCCAGATTGGGTTGAGCCAATCACACCTGATGCCCGCAAGTCCGCTGGAGACATTTATTTCGTTGGTTGCGCTCCCTACCTCGAAGCGATCTTTGAGGATTTCCACCTCCGCCTGCTTGATACGCACAAAGCAGCTCTCGAGCTGTTACGATCCTGCGATGTCAGGCCTTATGTTCTCAGTAGCGAACGCTGCTGCGGGCACGATGCCTTCTGGTCTGGGGATCACGATCTCTTCATGGAATTGGCAAACCTAAATGTCGAAACCTTCCGCCGAGCTGGAGTCAAGCGGATATTTGTGACGTGTCCTGAATGCTATTATACACTGGCGATGCAATATCCCAAGTATGTAGCCGACTTCCCGTTTGAGGTCATAAATACAGTCAAGTTTCTGGCGGACAATCTGCGAGTGCCATCGACAACAGATCACCAGATCAGTGTAACCTATCTGGATTCATGCCGCATGGGTCGCTTTGGTAACCTTTATGAAGAGCCAAGAAGATTGCTCTCCAATCTTGAGGGCGTTGACCTCGTCGAGATGCAGATGAACAGGCAGGACGCACCGTGCTGTGGTAGCAATCTCTGGATAAACTGTGATGGTGTATCCAAGCAGCTCCAGAAGGCCTGCCTACAAGAGGCTGCACGAACCGGGGCATCCATTCTGCTTTGTCCCTGCGATAAGTGCCGTATCCATCTGGCATGTGCTCAGCTGGAGAATGGTGACTTGAAGGAGACCATAAAGACCGAGAATATAGTGTCATTCCTCTACAGAAGGGGGGTGAAGTGATCTTGGAGAGGAGGGTTGGTGTCTTCATATGTGAATGTGGACTCAACATTGCAGCAGCTGTTGACTGCCAAAGTGTCATGGAGTATGCGCGTACTCTTCCTGGCGTCGCTTTCGCTGTTGTTAACCGTTACACCTGTTCTGAGCCAGGTCAGGAAGAGATCAAGAAGGCGATTGCAGAGCACAAACTTGATCGAATTGTGGTGGCTTCCTGCACTCCACGTATGCACGAGCCAACATTCAGGAAGGCCATCGAAGAAGCAGGTCTCAATCGCTATCTGCTTGAGATGGCAAACATAAGGGAACACTGCAGCTGGGTCCACCTGCATGATCGTGACGCTGCCACAGAAAAAGCAAAAGATCTGGTAAAGATGGCTGTGGCAAGAGCAATCAGACTGGAGCCTCAAACCGAAACCAGGGTACCTGTCACTCGCGCTGCCCTCGTCATTGGGGGTGGCATTGCTGGCATCCAGGCTGCCCTGGATTTCGCGGACAACGGCTATAAGGTCTACCTGGTGGAGAAGGCGCCCTCGATTGGCGGCATAATGGCACAACTTGACAAGACCTTCCCCACAATGGATTGCTCAATATGAATACTTGGTCCCAAGATGACGGATGTCGGTCGACATCCTCTCATTGAGTTGATGACCTACAGCGAGGTCAAGAACGTAAGGGGCTATGTTGGCAATTTCGAGGTAACGATTCTTCGAAAGGCTCGCTTCGTCGATGAGAAGGAGTGCACTGCGTGCGGAGACTGCACCGAAGTCTGCCCTGTTGTTCGACCAGATGAGTTCGAGATTGGCCTTGCAACACGCAAGGCTATCTATAGCCCCTTCCCACAGGCCATACCCCCGGCATACGTTATCGACATAGAGGCCTGCCTTGGGAATATGCCGCTTGCGTGTGAGAAATGCTCTCAGGCCTGTGAAAAGAAGTGCATCGACTATGACATGCAAGACCGGGAGGTTGAGATTAAGGTCGGCGTTATCGTCATCGCCACAGGCATGAAGGTCTTTGATCCAAGATCACTCACCGAATATGGTTATACTCGCTATCCGAATGTGATAACCAGCATGGAATTTGAGCGACTGATAAATGCCGGGGGACCAACTGCTGGAGAGCTGCTAAGACTTGATAATCACGACCGACCGAAGAGGATTGCTTTCATCCAGTGCATAGGTTCGAGATCGCAGCGGCGTGGCATGCCATATTGTAGCAATGTGTGCTGTATGAATACGGTCAAGGATGCAATCCTGATCAAGGAACACTGGCCTGAGATAGACGTAAGTGTTTATTACATTGACATACGAGCGTTCGGCAAGGGCTTCGAGAGCCTGTACATGAGGAGCAAATCCTATGGTATAAGATATATGCGTGGTCTGCCTGGTGAGATTCGTATGAATCAAGCAGGCAACCTTGAGCTTGTGGTCGAGAACCTCCAGGATGGCTCCGTCGAAAGTCACGAGTATGACATGGTTATACTTTCGGTTGGACTCGAACCTGATGAAGGCCTTGAAGATCTGCGTCAGAAACTCAGTCTATCTAAGACTTCTGATGGCTTCCTTATGGAGGCGCATCCAAAGCTTCAGCCGGTTGATGCTCCAACACGTGGCATTTACTTTGCTGGTTGTGCCGAAGCCCCGAAGGATATCAAAGATTCCGTTACCCAGGCCTCAGGTGCAGTCGCTAGAGCAGGCATCCTCTTGAGCAAGGGCGAGATAACCGTTGAGGCTATAACGTCGAGAATAATCGAGTCCAGATGCAGGATGTGTGGCATCTGTGCAAGGGTATGTCCGTATAACGCAATAATCTTTGATAAGTCCAAGAAGCAATACCCCAGGGTCATTGAAGCTGCTTGCGCCGGTTGTGGTACCTGTGGAGCTGAATGCCCGTTCGATGCGATCATCATGCGTCACTTCACGGACGAACAGATTATTGCTCAGATCGATGCCATACTTGAAACCAATCCTATGGATAAAGTCGTTGTCTTTGCATGCAACTGGTGTTCCTATGCTGGAGCTGACTTTATGTGTAGCGGGCGGGTTGACAAGAAGTTTGTGCTTCATGCTTTCAAGAAGGGTGCGCCTGTGGTTCTTGTCTCAGGGTGTCATTTTGGTGACTGCCATTATATTGATGCCAATCATTGGACAGCAAAGCGCATTGAGAAACTCAAGAAACAACTTGAAAAACTAGGAATACGTTCAGAAAGACTTCAACTCTGGTGGATAAGTGCATCCGAGGGTGCTCGCTTCAGAAATGTCATGCAGATGATGGAAGAAATCCGCTCAACAGTCACCCCTGAGGAAGTCGAACAAACAATGCGCATTCTTGAAGAAGCTGAGGCTAAGCAGGTCGAAGCCACGGCGGAGTGAAGGCATCTGATCTCAGGAATTCTTCAGCCTCTCGCGGACAGCAAGCACAAGCAGGGGGAGTGCAACTGAGGCATCACAGAACACCTCTGCAAAACGTCCACCCTCCTCAGGCGCCATGAATTTACCCCATGAGACTCCTTCGGAATAGGTGCAACCCGATAGGCCACCCCAGTGCACCGGCTCTGGGCAAATCCTGACACCATATTTGAACTTGATCAGCTTGCTATATTCCCCAACTCCACGCCGAACCATAGAATCCACATAGGGGCCAACCTGCTGTGCCCAGTTGCGAGGGACACCACCGCCGATGGTGAGAATCCCAAGATGCTCAGACCGACTCACCAGATCGGTGTATGCGTCAAGATCAAGATACGGATCGAAAGGTATGCGATCACCCTTGCTGGCCCGCTTATTGTAGATCGCAACATCCAGCCCGAGCTCGCTATCGGTAAAGGCCGGGATGAAAATGGGCACCTTCCGTCTGAAGGCCTCCTGTAGAATACCTCGCGATGATCCTCGCGCTATGAGTTCTTCACCAAGAAGCCTGCAGAGTTCGACGCTCGAAAGCGGATGCCTCGAATCCCGCCTGAGCAGGAGCTCCCTGACAAGTTCTTCAGCTTCATCAAGACTCCTCTCCAGCTCAACCGTGTCATAGACCCGATTGTAGCCGGCCTGATATAGCGATGTATCATCCCAGGCTGGATTGTACTTGAAGTGAACCCTGCCAAGATCCTGGACGAGTGAGTGAACGATGATAGCCCCTGTGGTCACAATTGCATCTATCCATCCATGCGCTACCATCTCCGCAATCACCAGATCCTGCTTGGCAGACCGGAAAATGTGCTGACAACAGTACAGTGGGGATCCGAGAACATCATGCACATAATTTCAGTAGCCAAACCCATTTGCCGGGCACCAAGTGCCGTTCTTGCCATCTGCGCAGTAAGATCGGAGAAGCCGCTGACCCTGTCGAGGTCTATCCTCTCCAGTGGTTCAAAACCGTGCTTACTCCCATCACCCAGTTCTTCCCTTTTTCGCATCCGGAAGCCATCACCCCCGCTGATCTTGCCATTCCAATACGGAAGAGGCTTGTATATCTGCCATCTATCACCCTGTCGCGGAAAGCACAAGCAGGCGATACTTCTTAATATCACAAACTGCGATTCACCGTCAATGCTTAGATCTACGGGTTGATGTGCAGAATAGGTTCGACCTGCAATCTACAGCAATTCAACTGCCTGCTCCCTCACCCACCCAACCTCGCCAGTTGGTAGCTTGACCTCAAGCCAGAGCCCACTGCGAGCCTTCAGCTTGACCTCAACACCCTCCGGAAGCTGTGCAAGCTGCTCGAATGCATCGCCCGGACCTGACCTCAGCGGGCAGCCGCTAACGAGCACTGCTTCAGAAGTGTTGTTTAGCCGATCACGGCTACTCCTTTCGAGAGTGAAAAAGAGAATGGACAGAACAATGCATGTGACCAGGACCCTCAGCATAATCTGTCGCAAACGACCTGATGAGAAGAGCACGACGACAAAGCATAATGCTACAACATAGACAATTGTGTAGAATGCAAGTTCGAACTCCTCAGGCGAGAAGATCTTGAACGGTATCTCGACAAGAGCAGCCAGACCAGTTGAGCTGGTTGTATCTCTGTAGCCTACCATTGATCTGACGAGTTCCAAATTGGCCCGGATGTCGTCATCCCTCGGCGACAATACCAGTGCACGCCTGTAGTTGACGACGGCCCTCCCAATCTCGCCTAACCTGAAATAGGAATTCCCGAGATTGTAATAGACAGCCGAGCTTCTTACCCCTGCCTCCACAAGCGATTGAAATGATTGGACTGCCTCAGCAAACTCCCCCTCGTCGTAAAGCCGGCAACCACGGCTAAATGTCTGCTGAAGCTCCGAAGACCCGGGGCCAGCCGAGGATGCTTGAAGACAACAGATAACTGCAAGCACACCAACCATAACAGATCTCTTCACCACTGGTGATCCACCTTCCGGAGAAGTATCATGGCTCTATCAACAAGCTTCACCATCTGCTCGATATCCTTGCCCACCGGGGCAAACCGTATCCGATCAAGGTCATTCAGTAGATTAACGAGCTCATCACGGGTCTGGGTATCAACCTGAGCTAGAGTCTCAAGTGTAGATACCTGAATTGACGCGACTTTCCTGCCAAGTCGCCTGGCTATATAGCTTCTCAGTGCCTGAGCAGCCATGGCAGCCGCCTCGGTGGCTCGGGCATCACTCTTTACCATGTCAAGTGCTCGCCTGAGCTCCTTCATCGAGTCTCTAAAAGCCCGTCCTGCAGCAGCACGTCCTGTCCGAACTGTGTGTCTGTGAACGATCCCGATCACGATTCCAACCACGACGATGACAAACGGGAGAAGCTGTACAACCATGCTGGTCCTGCCACTGAGATTGAGATGAAGCTCATCAGGGTCGTCCATCGATGGCCTGATGTGACGAATGTCCTTACGGGCGACGATGAGACCTCCGGGTCGAGCACCTGATTCCGGTGCCTCACCAGGCAGTACCTTTATATTTATTGGTTCGGCTTTTGCAGTCACGTATTTTGCGCGATAAGGATCAAAGTAAGAAAATGCAAATCCACCGATCTCATAGTTGCCAGTATGCTGCGGAACCAGCACCAGATCGTAGGTTTTTGTCGCATAGACCTTTGTACCTTCTACTCTCTCAGCCTCTCTTGCCTTCGGGGCGAATACCTTGAATCCCTCTGGCTGAGGCAACGGTATTTCCCCAACCGATTGCAGGCTCCCCTCCCCATCGATCTTCACTGATAGTGTTATCGATTCACCAACCTTGACTTCAGTTGCACTTGGTCGCACTGACAATTCGAATCTGCCAACCGCACCACTGAATCCGGCAGGGGCATCCTGTGGCAGCGGCAACACGTCAAGCTCAATGGGTTTGCTCCTCACAATCCCTTCTCGCCCATGGAACATATCGAAGGGATCTCTGCGGAAAATCACAAATGGATCCTCAGAGGAGAATCCGCCTTCGACCACATATCTAACGGCTGCCTCACCTATCGACAACCGCCCGCTCGATATTGGGAAGAGGGCTATACGTTTCGTCACCACATAGTATCTCTTACCATCTATCACCTCGATATCTGGGCCCTGTTGTCCAAGATCCTCTGACCAGAATCCCTTGTGTTCAGGTGGAATGTATTCCGTATCACCGACGAGCCGAATCCGATACGCAAACTTGAGTGTATACGTTACCTGCTGACCGACATAGGCTTGCTGCCTATCGACAGAAGCAAGCAGCAGCACATCGTCGCCTTCTGAGCCAGTTCGAGGCAACGACCTTGACCTGGTAGCAGGCGAGCCCGAGCCAGTCGACACAACAACTTCGATTGGCTCCGTCTCGAGCACCACATCATCCACCTTTACCCTGAATGGTCCCAGCTGATGTTTCCCCTCAGCCCTTGCCAGAAGTCGATATTGAAAACTGATGGACTTCGACATCCGCATATTCACGAAGCTGATGCTTCGTGAAGTCGAAACGCCTATCACGTCGAAACCCTCAACCTGGTTCACATCAGGCTCCCCAATCGTGTCCCCACCATAAACTGTGATTGTAAGCATGAGAATCTGCCCAACGGGTAAACTGGTCCTATCAACAGACGCTTCTATCTGCGGACCCTGCCCTGCAGATGCTAAGCTCGCTGCAAGAATGACTGAGCCGACAAGAAACCCTCTCATCACCAATCCTTACCTGTTATCCTACGGCTTCGCATTTTCCTCTTCAGAAGCTCCTGCTGTACTTGCCTGTCACTCGCCTCGATTGCAGTTAGAATCCGATTGAGATCCTCAGGTCTTATCTTGATCTCCTGACCAGCCTGGGGCTGTTTCTCCTTATCTTTCTGATCTCTCTGATCCGTCTGCTCCTGTTCTCGCCTATTCTCGGATTCCGGACTCTGGTTCTCATCGCCTTGCTGGTCCCTGCTGCCGCGCTCCTCTTGCTTTTGTCCCTGATTTTGCTGCTTCTGCTGCTCCAGCAACCTCAATGCTAATTCAAGATTGTACTTGGCATCCTCGTCGGTGGGATCTATCAGCAGAGAGCGCTTATACGCTTCCACAGCTGACTTGAGATCACCGGATTTGAACAAAGCATTGCCAAGATTGTAGTAGCTCATAGCCGCAACGCTATCGGTTTCGGAGCGAATCGCTCTTGTAAACTCCCTCACACCATCCTGGTATCTACCGAGGAGATAGAGAGCATCGCCTGCATTGAAATGGCAGATAGCATGCGTCGAATCAACGGACATGGCTGATCGATAAGATTCGAGTGCCTTCTCATGCTTCCCGGAGTGATAGTGTCGATTACCTTTGCTTATCATTGCATGCAGCTTATCACGAAATGTAAGTGCTGTGCAGGGAGATCCAAAAGTAAGCGCAAGAAGCCAGACCAGGATCAGCCTAAGCATGTTTCCTCCCGTCAGCAATGGTAGCTTCAAGCACAAGAAGTACGACAGAGATGAAGAGCGGTATCTGGAAGAGCTCCTGATAATCCTGGTAGGAACGCTCCTCAATGAGTCCCTTCTCGGTTTGTGCCAATGCCTTCGCCAGGCTTCCGATCTGCTTGCTGCTATTGCCGATTATGAAGCTGTCCCCACCAGTCTCGACTGAGATTTGCTTCAATAGGGCCGGATTCAGTTTTGAGACAACCACATTGTCTTTAGCGTCACGCTTGTAACTGATGACATTGCCGGCATTGTCACGGATCGGAATCGGCTCTCCCCCCTCAGTCCCAATTCCAACGGCGTAGACATTGATGCCCTCAGACCTTGCGATCTCAAGGGATTCATCAAGCTCATTCCCATGATCTTCGCCATCGGTTATCAACACGATCGCCTTGCCTCTGCCATGGCTACTCTGCAATGCCTTGATTGCTGTCTTTATTGCTCTGCCGATATCAGTCCCCTGCTCCGGTACTGCACCAGGCTGCAGAAAATCCAGAAACATTATCAATGCTCCCCTATCTACAGTCAGCGGACAATGAACAAATGCGTCACCTGCAAAACCAACAAGCGCAAATCGGTCATCAGGCAACATTGATACAAGTGTACGGATGGCCTGTTTTGCCATCTCCATACGGTTCGGTTTAACGTCCTCGGTCAGCATACTCAGCGATACATCGAGCGCTATTGCAACATCAGCTCCTTCCCGCCTTACGACCCGTATTCCCCGGCCTACCCGAGGCATGGTGAGTGCGAAAACCACGAGCAGCAAAGCCACCAGGACAAGCAAGCGCTTCAGCCTGTACCTTCGCCTTGAGTAACCTTCGAGAAGTCTGGAGATGAGCGCTACGTCAGCAAACCGCTTCATTGTTCTATTGTTTGCAAC
>JALGWB010000185.1 GCA_025774405.1 bacterium | reverse complement strand
CCTACACGTGGAAGAACCTCGGAGAGGAGCTCAGCCCTGACAGTGTGACATGGCAGGAATTTGTTGAGGCCAGTCCCAGTAATCCCAAATCCGGAGTCCTTGCCACTGTTATGGACGTTGTCCGCGAGCTTGAAGACAGGGGTCATGTGGTTTTGATGATCGATCCGACAACCGGCAGGTATGTTGGTAAGGTCTATTATGACCGCCCAGCTATCACGAGCGGACTCTCGTGGCTACCTTTTGCGGGTGCGGCTGCACTCGGGCTTTTCATAATCATGGGCTATCTTGGAATAAGAAGTATAATAGTGGGTGAGCGCAGAGCGATATGGGTTGGTATGGCAAAGGAGACAGCTCACCAGCTTGGCACTCCCCTTTCCTCGCTAATGGGTTGGCTTCAGCATCTTAAGGAAGGCTGTGCAGATGATCGCACAAGGCTGATCGTTCGGGAGATGGAGCAAGACGTGTTGCGCCTGAGCAAGATCTCGTCCCGCTTCGGCAAGGTTGGATCTCAGCCACGGCTGGACAAACAGGATGTGGTTGAGATAGTCAGAGATGCAATTGAATATCAGAAGCGTCGGCTACCATCGCTTGGGCGGGATGTCAAGATAAGGGAGCACTTCGGCAATCTACCGAAAGTGCTGGTAAATGCTGATCTGCTCGAATGGGCGGTTGAGAACCTTATCAAGAACGCAATTGATGCTATTGACAAGAAGGTTGGAATTATCGAGATTCGGACAGCATACATACCCGGTGAGCATAAGATAACCATTGAGGTAGAGGACAATGGCCGAGGTATTGATAGCAAAACTGCAAGCCGAATCTTCGAGCCGGGTTACAGTACACGCAGGGGTGGCTGGGGACTTGGACTGCCACTCGCTCGGCGCATCGTCGAAGAATATCATCATGGAAAGTTGAGACTCGTCAAGAGCTTGCTTGGCAGGGGCTCTCTGTTCGTGATCGAGTTGCCGGTTGGCAGACTGGAGCAAGGTTAGGTTATGGCCGGGAGAAAGGCTTCCATCCTTTGGGTTGATGATGAAATCGATCTGCTGAAATCGCAGATCATGTTTCTCGAGGAGAGAGGCTACGACGTAAAGCCTGTCTCTAATGGTGAGGACGCAATAAGCCTTATCGGCAAGGAGAGTTTTGATCTTGTGCTTTTGGATCAGATGATGCCCGGCCTTGATGGGTTGGCAACTTTGGTCAGAATAAAGGAGATCAGACCTTCAATTCCAGTAGTCATGATTACCAAACTGGAGGAGGAAGAACTTATCGATGAGGCTCTGAGAAAGCGCATAGATGATTTCCTCTTGAAGCCAGTTAATCCGGTCCAGATTCTATCGGCTGCACGCCGTATCCTTGAAAGCCGCCAGATACGTGAGCGGGAGCTGTCACGTGAATATGCTGAGCATTTTCAGTCGATAGAGGCGATGCGAGCAAGTGCTGATCACTGGCAGGATTGGATAGACATACATCTTAAGCTCAGTGAATGGGATATCTTACTCGACGAGTTTCCTGACAGCGGCCTCGTACAAAGTCATCTAGACCAGCGCAGGCAGTGCAATGTCGAGTTTGGCATGTATATCGAGCGGATCTATCCCGAATGGATCAAGGACAAAGACAGACCTGTAATGTCTGTGGATGTCATATCGCGATTTGTCGCACCCCATCTTGCAGCACATCGCAGAGTCTATTTCGTGATCATCGACTGCCTGCGATTGGACCAGTGGCTGGCTATTGAGCCGATGCTGCAGCCGTACTTCATGCTTGAGCGTGATTACTACTATTCGATTCTTCCGACAGCAACACCCTATTCGAGGAATGCCATCTTTGCCGGTCTCTTCCCAGGTGAAATTGCCCGAAGCTATCCAAACTACTGGAATGAAACCGGTCCGGATGAGATGGGCAAGAACAGATTTGAAAGGCAGCTACTCGAGAAGCAGCTCGAGCGTATGCGTCTCAAGGTGAGTCCGGGCATCAAGTACATAAAAATCTACAGTGCGGATGATGCGCATCAGGCGAAGAAGCAGATACCGACTCTTCGCAGCGTGCCGCTGGTTGCTCTTGTATTCAACTTTGTAGATATAGTTGCCCATAGCCGCAGTGAATCTGTGGTCTTGCAGGAGATGCTGCCCAATGAGTCAGCCTATCGGAGTTTCACTAAGTCGTGGTTCTTGCATTCACCTCTTTTTGAGGCATTGAAGATGATGGCGGAGCAGGATGCGGTTGTGGTGATAACGTCTGATCATGGTTCCATCCTTGGTCGTAGGTCAGCATTGGCTCTGGGTGACAGGGAAACTTCAACGAATGTTAGATATAAGTTCGGGAATAATCTCAACTGTGATCCACGTCAGGCGATTCGGGTGAAGAACCCTGCTGAGTACAAGCTGCCTCCAGGTGGTGTTAACAAGAATTATCTGATAGCAAAGGAGGATTTCTACTTCGTCTATCCCACCAGGTTTCATGAGTACGAGCGGCATTACAGAGATAGCTTCCAACATGGTGGCATCTCCATGGAAGAGATGATTCTGCCCTGCGTGACGATGGAGCCGAAGAGGTAGAATGCGTGGTTCACCTTATCGAGTTTGTTTCCAGATGTGAGCATGATACCCTCAGGTTTGGTTGTCAGCTTGCTGGCCATCTATCGAGCGGAGACATCGTGGCTCTCAAAGGGGTTCTCGGTTCCGGCAAGAGCGTCCTTGCAAGGGGCATAATGCGCGGGCTTGGGGTCTCAGGTGCGATCCCGAGCCCGAGCTTCATCATGGTTGCAAACTACAAGGGCAGGCTGCCGATCAATCACATTGATCTCTATCGGATGGAGGCACCTGAAGATATTGAAACGATAGGGCTCGAGGATGCCATCTTTTCAGAGGCAATAAGCATCATTGAGTGGGCAGACAAGATCGAATATCTTCTGCCAGCGAGAACAATTCGTGTTTCGATTTCACCATGTAAGGACATCGATATGAGGTTGATCACCATCGAAAGCCTGGATGCCAATGTGAAATCCAGACTGACATCGCTGGCTATCGATATTTTGCGGGAGAAGGTCGATGCAAATTCTCGGTGTTGAAACAACCGGGAGGCTTGGCGGGTTTGCTGTAGTCGGTGACAACGGAGTACTTAGTGAAATACTCACTGATATGCAAGCTGCTCATGTCGAGAAGGGCTCGGATCTGATACGAGATGCACTGGGAATGGCATCGGTCAAGATTGGGGATATCGATGGGGTTGCGGTTTCGATAGGACCCGGTTCGTTTACAGGATTAAGAGTGGGGCTCGCCATTGGCAAGGGACTTTGTTTCGCTTGTGGCGCTAAGCTCATCGCTGTACCTACACTCGATGCGATTGCTGAGATGCTCAAGATATGGCAAGGAATTGCTGTGGCGATGAGAGATGCCAGGCGGGGAGAAGTATATTTTAGTATCTATAGATGTGAAAATACTCGAGTCGAAAGGCTTTCAGATTATCAGGCCTTGCCACCAAGCGAAGCTCTCGACATCATCCTTGACCTTGCTGGAGATGAGTCAATCGTTGTATCTGGTGATGCCGTGCAGGCCTATGGGAAGTTGCTAAGGGACAAACTGCCGGCTGAGACGGTGTTTGCTCCGCCAGATCTCTGGCTGCCGAGACCAGCAGTCGTAGCGGCAATAGGTCGGGAGAGGCTTCAGGCTGGTAAGTGGATTGATCTTGATAAGGCTGAGCCGCTTTATATTAGGCCTTCTGAAGCAGAGCGGAAGCTCCAAAGGCGTGGGCGATGGCAGGGTTCGAAATCAGAATGATGGAGGAGCAGGATATCGACGCCGTGGTGGCCATAGAGAAGGATCTCTTCAGTCTGCCCTGGTCTCGAGCCAGTTTCCTGTTTGAGATTGGTGACCGCCAGAGGAGCTATGCTGTCGTTGGGACCCTCGATGGATTCGTTATCGCATATGCGATTGGCTGGTTTGTACCTGACGAATTACACATCGGCAACATAGCGGTTGCTCGAAGGGAGCAAGGTAAGGGTTATGGCAAGGCTTTAGTGGAGCACCTCCTGGCTGAGGCTCAGAGACGTGGGATTGGGATCGTGACGCTTGAGGTGCGTGTAAGCAATGCGCGAGCAATAAATCTCTACAGACGATATGGATTCAGGGGAGTTGCTTTGCGGAAAGGCTACTATGCTGACAATGGTGAGGACGCTCTTGTTATGATGCTTGAACTTCAGTCCGATACTGACCGGGAGGCATTGTGATCGGCGGGGATGAAGCCACATTGACTCAGGCCTATAGCTTCTTGCGCCAACGCATCCCCTTCAGGGTACCGACAGGCATCATTCTGGGTTCGGGGCTTGGGCAAGTTCGGGATGCGTTCAAGATCAGGACATCTGTGCCATATGGTGAAATCCCCAATTTTCCTGTCTCGACGGTTCAAGGACACCGGGGTTACCTGTTGGTAGCTGAACACGGCAATCGCAGGGTTATGATCATGGATGGTCGCATCCATCGCTACGAGGGTTACTCGTTTGAGGATGTCACTTTTCCTGTCCGCGTGATGTACAGGCTCGGCGTCAGAAGAATGATAGTAACCAATGCGGCTGGATCAATCAGTCAGAACCTTAAGCCTG
>JALGWB010000184.1 GCA_025774405.1 bacterium | reverse complement strand
CCGGTTTTTGCACAGGTGGAGGGCGGGATCTGGGCCACCCCAGCAATAGGTGATCTTGACAACGATGGCGATCCCGAGATCGTTGTGTGTGACAAACGGGGCAATCTCTACATCTGGAGAGCAAACGGGGAGGCCTATCTTTCTGATACAACTGCAATCGTTGCACGAACAGGTTCGATTTTCCTTGCATCACCGGCAATTGGTGATATCGATGGCGATGGCGAACTCGAAATCATAGCCTTGGATAAGTGGGGACAGGTCTACGCCTGGAACCATGACGGATCACCGGTTGCCGATGACGGTGTCATTGTATCGTTTGGAGGCTTTTCTCAATCGTCCCCGGCCCTTGCGGATTTCGATTCCGACGGTGCGCTGGAGATCACCTTTGGGCTTGGTGGCGATAGCGGAAGGCTTGTTCTGATACGAGGAGATGGAACTGCTTATGGCAGTGGTGCTGTGATACTGGATTGGAACTGGCCGCTCGGTTCAACATCGCCTGCGGTAGGTGATATTGATGGTGATGGATTGCTGGAGATCGTAACGTGTAGTGAGAACGGTGATGTCATAGCCGTTGACGAGGATGGCACGTTCGTGCATGGCTTCCCACGCAGTATACCCAGTTACATCTATTCAAGCCCCATGATTGATGATCTCGATGGTGACGGTGACATTGAGATTGCTGTTGGAGGCTATGATTCTCGCCTGCACATCTGGGACTTGAGTACTCCCTATGATGCTTCAAAGATTGCCTGGGGAATGTTTCATCACGATCGCTGGCATACAGGTAAGTATGATTTCCAGCCACCAACAGACGTCAATCCTCCTGAGTTTACGATTGCAATCCTTGAGAATCCAGCAGCTGAAAGATCTGTCGAGATTTATGTCGTAGCCAGCGAAAGGCTGAACGGATTTCCTCAAGTCGAGCTGAGGAGCCATGATACCCGCAGACTCGATGTAACCTCTGTGCTCGAGACGCCCCCCATATACAGGGCTCATTGCTTGCTCAGTCAGGCTGCTTCAGAAACCATCTATGTCGAAGCTACTGATCTCTATGGCAATGTTGGTATAGATGAACGAGTGATAACCCATTCGCAGCTTAAGGGCACGGAACTCATAGCGACGAGCTGGGACAGCATTCTGGTAGCTGAATTACCGGCTTACTTCCCTCATGCTGAGATTGTGATTATGCCTGTCGATGTGAACTACCCTGGCTTGAATCAATCAGACATAGACCTGGAACCAGTTGCTTACAACGTCTTACTCTGGGGAGCAAGCTCAGGTTTTGATCTAAGGGTCAAGGCTCAACGAGAGCTCGCTCTGGTACATTATGGTGAAGGGTGGGCGGGAGTCACCAATCAGGAGCGGCACGGGGATTGGATCATTGCCAGAAATGCCAGACCTGGCATCTATGGTCTGGCCCAAGTTGATATACCCTTCGGCCGGCTTCGGCTTACGGCGGGGAAGAATCCATTCAGAGGCTCGTGTCAATTGGGTCTTGAGATGCCAGAAGCTGGTAAGGTTCGCATGGATATCTTTGATGTGAGGGGAAGACTTGTCTGCCATCTTTACGATGGGATTGTCGAGGGGCGCCTCAATGTCGTCTGGGATGGATTTGATGACGAGGGCCAGAGGATAGCAAGTGGTATCTATTTCGTGAGAGCTGCCTCGAGCAGCCATGTCACAACAGTCAAAATTGTTCTAGTGAGGTAACAGGTGAAGAGACTGTTTTTAACTTTACTCATAGCTGTCTTGGGTTGTGGGGGAGGGGGCGGAACCCAACCTGAGCCGAATCCTCCGACAATTGTTACCGGACCGAGTGCTGGTAGTTTGACTACTAGCAGTGCTGTCATTACGTGGACAACTGATCACCCTTGTGACTCAAAAGTTCGGTTTGGTCGACTGGCTTACGAAGACTCAGCTTATGCGCCCGAGCTCGTGAAGAACCATTCGATTAGTCTTCGAGGGCTTATGCCGCTGACCACATACCATTTCAACGTGACCTCGGTTGATGCGGATGGCCTCGAGGTGACTTCGAGTGATCGCACATTCATGACTCTGAGCCCGGTGCCTGATCTGGTTGCCAAAGGCTGGAGCTACTTCGAGGAAGGCAACTACGATTCGGCACAATCTCACTTCGAGCAGGCTCTCACTTATGAACCTCACAGCGTTGATGCCTTGGAGGGAGTGGGCTGGACCAAACTTAAGCTCTATGATTTCGGCGGAAGCCAATCTGCTTTCGAAACGGCGCTTGGAATAGACGAGGTCAGAATCGATTGCCTTGTGGGTCTGGGTTTTGCATATCTTGCAGTTGAGGACTATGAGAATGTGTTGACAACTTGCTTTGAGGCTCTCAATGTTGCAGGTGAAACCTATACCTTTGCCCATGACCACTCAATAACAGATTTTGACTTGAGATACTGCCGCATACTGGCCTTTGTTGGCCTTGGCCGATTCGGAGATGCTCTTGATGAGATCAAAATAGTCAAGCCTGAGATAGAAATTGATCCCCTCAATCCGGCGACCTGGAATGGCTACCTCACCTTCGAGGAAGCCTTGCTTGCCCTGATCGAACAGCTTGCCGAAGACGACCAGGGTCATCTGCAAGCGCCAGCCGCCTGATAAGCGCATTTGCTTGACTTGAGGTGTCAAGACGTGGTAGAATAGGCTGTAACAGGGTAAGACCAAAAGTGCCCTTCCCGAAAAGAGCCTGGCGCGACCCCCAGGAGGGTAGGCGCAGCTTTGCACATCGGTGAAGCTCAAATCTTAAGAGGTGTAATCCCATGAAATTCAAAGGCATCCTCGTAGGTTTTACGCTAGCTTGGCTGCTTCCTGTTTGTGCTCTTGGTTATACGGTGAATTTACATTATGGCTGGAAGACTGACCAGGTCAGGTTAAGTGAGCAAGGGGGCTTCGACTACATTGGTGTCGATGGCGCGATCTTCCCGACCGGCAGCCTTGGTCAAGTCTATGACATGAGGCTTATTCCTCAGGGCTATCGTGTAACTGGTTTCAGGATTGCCGAAGAGCAATGGGAACCTGTTGAAGGTTCATTTCGCATAGGGAAACGGAAGGGAGAAGCTGTAGCCCTTATGATGGGCGATGAAGAAGGTGGGCTTGAGTATGCTGGGAGTTTTGATGCCCTGGGGTTTTCAATTCTTACGACTGCGGTTTGTCCTTTTAGATTCATAGATGGCAGGTTGAGTCTGCTCAAGAGCATAGACATAGAAGTCGAGTGTGAACCCGATCCAGGCGCCCCCACCCCTCTGAGAAGAAGCTTCATTACCGATTCCTGCCTGCGCCAGGTAATGGGTAAGATACTTCACCAGGACCTCGGCTCATACGGGACCTGGGCTACTGAGGGATATCGTGACTGGGTCAGCGAAGCACCTAGCCCGGATGGGAGCGTTGTCGATTGTGTAATAGTGACAGCTGACAGTCTCTCGAGCGTCTTCGAGCAACTTGCTTCCTGGCATAATAAGCTCGGTGTTAGAACTGTTGTTCGGACAGTTGACTGGATCGAAGCCAACTACCCTGGAGCGGATGCCGCGGAGCAGGTCAGGAATTTCCTGAGAGATGCCTATGAAAATTGGGGTACAATCTATGTGCTGCTTGGCGGCGCTCCTCCAATTGTCCCGATGCGTTACATCTGGACGGATTATTATGGAGGAGAGCTCATCCCGACCGATGTCTATTACAGCGATCTGGCTGGCAACTGGAATGCTGATGGTGACAACATCTATGGCGAATTCGGTAGCACACCTGAAGATCCTGGTGATGATGTCGCTTTCTATGCCCAGCTGATGACAGGAAGAGCGCCAGTGAGAAACACAGCCGAAGCCCAGGCATTTGTTGACAAGACGATCTCCTATGCAGAGGATGCTGACTCAAGTTTTGCAACTTCCGCCCTTTTCCTTGGGGAAGTGATCTTCCCGACTGACTGGCAACCGGGCGACCCAATCACGCTCGACGGTGCTGACATTTGCGATAGTGCAGCCACATACTTTCCGTCGAATTTCGATACCCTGAAACTCTACCAGAAGTGGGGCACGATGAGTCGGACGACTTGTCTTAATGCTTTCGATGTTGGGTACAATTACAACATTATCGCTGGCCACGGTGACGCCTTTCGGACTTCAGCAGCTGAAGGTGATCCACCGTTTATTTATGCTGAAGACTTCGATACCCTCAGCAACTACAATCGGTGGGGCTTTGTATATGCTCTCAATTGCAATAATCTTGCTGTTGATGTCGATTGCATCTTCAGGTACTTCTTGCTGAATCCCAACGGCGGGGCCACATTTATATACGCCACGACAAGGTACGACTTCCCGAATGTTGGACAGTATTTTCTCGATGAATTTCTCGACTTTGTCTTCAATCGAGGAGTCACACGTCTTGGTGATGCTTGCACCCTTCACCATGTCAAGTTCATACCGACAGCGCTCGTTCACGAGGGAGCCATCCGTTGGTCTGTGTTTACATATCTTCTGGCCGGTGATCCTGTGGTTCGGTTGTGGGTGGATGAGCCTGGGGAGTTTGAGGTGGTACATGCGGGTAGTTTGGCATTGGGGGACAGTGTTGTGGTTGTTGAGGTGCGTGATGGTGG
>JALGWB010000008.1 GCA_025774405.1 bacterium | reverse complement strand
TCGAGGAGCGTGGCTACAGCCATGGCCTTTGTCTCTTTTCTAACCCCCTGCACTCCCCACCAACTCTTGACTGTCCAGACCAATTTGTCGATTGCCTGGGACTCCCTCCCGGCGAGAAGAGCGTCAACTGCAGCTCTCGAAAGCCGCCACAGCCCCTGTTCCATCTCTCTGTATCTCGAGTTGAAAGCATCTACCGCAGCCTTGACATCAGTGGGCTTCATCCTTCCCATGGGTATTTTCGGATCCAAGCAAATTGTCGTCATCGCTTGCCTACCTTACCTGCACACGTCTGACATTCTATCTTGCGCTGGTCTTTACTCTTCGCTGTTCGGCCCGCGCTTTCCGGCAATCTCCTTACCAATACACATCATACCAGCCGTAGTGGCAAATTCAACACTAGGTCTGTTGCGTGTTCTTTGTTGCACCTTGGGAAAAGGTGAAGGCGTATGCAAGGTGCGATCAATCTTCAAGAATCACCATTCAAGAATCACCAAGCCCGAAGCTTCCGTCTTGCGTTTCCTTTCGACTCATACTTCATGAACTTCTCCTCAATTGCCTCGCCTAGTCTTCTGCCCTTCTCTATCTGGGTCCGAGCCCAGACGCCGAACTTGAGGATCAACTGGAATTCCTCGGGCAGATAATACCACACGGTGTAAGTCCCTTGTCCCGGAAACCATGCTACTCAGCCTCTAATCCCCACGTTCCAATCCCGATCGCTCTGCATACCTTCATCCCACCATCCGTCCCCTCAATTCAAAATTGTGCTTGACATGCTAATCTCTTGTGTTAGTGCGAAAACACCAGGCTGCAGTAGCGACATTGTGGATGGTTTCACCAAAGCGTCACTTGCCCAGTGTTTTCTTTGCACGGAGATCCTAGCCAGCTTTGGAATCGTATAGTTGACGACGTCCAAGTCTAAAAGGGGTGTTTAGACATGCGTAGCGATGTACTGGAAAAACATCTCCGCTCTATTGGAGCACGGGTGAAGATCATACCCTTTCAAAGACGGGGGAGGCCAGTACGATCTGTCCAGCCCTCATTTACGATCGATATTAAGAGCGATCGCCATGGCGAGTACTTCGAGATTGTCCTCGTCGTCCGCCAAACCATCACGCAGAAGCTCTATCGTAACCGTATCTGCTTGCTCTGCACGATTTGCCACTTCTGAAATGGTCACCTTCCTTGCTCCAAGCTCGGCATCCAGCGAATGAAAACACACAAACAAAGGGCTCCGGGTCCAGTCAGCACCGTTTCTTGCGGCATCGTCAATCAGAGAGTTGAATGGTCTCACGTCAAGAGCCGACGATGAGATGACTTCGACATCCGAGGATGTTCGCTCCACATGCACCACCTGGGCTGAGCATGCCAAGACCACCGCCACAGGTAGGAATATCAGGGCTTTCAAGATTCGCCTCCTTAAGCAATACAATCCTGTACGCAAAGCTTCGCATCCTGCGGCTCAATGTACCTTCCACTGCGAGCCCATCAGTTAAGTTCAATCCTGCTCCAGTGTCCACCGCCCCGCCTGTTCCAACATGGGGTTCTGCCCATCCCACCTTGACCCCCAAGATCGCAGGTTCACACTTCGACCAGATTGTGGTATAATGCACAACAGGAGCAGCAATATCTGAAGGCACCTTCCCCACCAAAGCAGGCAGAGATGAGATCGACTACCCTCCATCACCTCGTCGTCTTTGGGTTGGCACTCACTCTCACATCCTCTGCCTTTGCAACAACTGAGTGTGTATCTGACCTGCGCCCATCCACCATACCTCTCGGTGCACCCCTCTCCGCCCAGACGTCACCTTTTGCTCCACTTGTCTATTCGGTTGCGGGAGACACAACCTGGCTAAGGGTTCATGCAGACTCGACTGCCTGCCCAGGCGACCCGTACATGGGGCATGGGGGAGAGATAACAGGTGGACCGGGTCCGCTTGAGACATGGTGTTTTGAGAATGGTGACTCCTGCGGGACACTTCCTCCATGGGATACAAAGTGCTTCCGCCATGTCGATGTGCGCGCCCAACCTTCCGAGACAGGCATCAACTTCTGGCATGTTGATACCCATCGGGCTGACCAGCGACCATATTGCGGAAACTACGCCCTGTGGTGCGGCTCAGACTCTTTGTGGATTGATGGCTATCCAGTTGAATGTGGAACCTGGACTGGTCATACCCCGGGGTATGGCAACAACTGGAATTGCCATGTCGAGCTTCGCCTGCCTGAATCCTTCACTGTGGCGAATGGCTGCACGCTTCTTTTCGATCCACGCTACGATGTCGAATGCAAGTATGACTACTTCTATGTTGACGTCTGGAATGGCACATCCTGGGTAACTCTTGCAGCGTTCAATGCAACAAGTAACAATCCTGGTCCAGAATGCGGGCTTGGCAGTGGTGGAAATCCCGACTACTGGGGTAACACCGACATCGACAACCTTACAAATTGCGACTGGCAGGAGCGGTTCGATCCAGATCTTCCCGCATTCTACCGTGTGATCACATCTGACACCCTCCAGATAACATCCGCCCCACGCTTCCGCTGGCGATTCGTCTCCGACGCAGCCTGGAGCGATGCTGACGGACGGGGGGATACCGACGGCGCTGCTTTCATCGACAACGTCTGGGTCTGGGGCGACAGTCAAAGATACATGGAAGATTTCGAATCCGGTAGACTTGATGCCAACTACTGGCACCTTGTTGATCCACCCGGAGTGATTGATCAGTGGCACTTGGTTCATGATGCAGATCCACCATACGAGGGTGGGGACGGGGGAGATCGTGTCACCTGCATACTTGACTCCTCAATCGCTTTCAGAGCAAGACCTGAGGGAGGATATCCCGGTGGAGCCGCATGGCGAAATGGCTGGTTCTACCGGCTCATGACGCCATCTATGCCAATGCAAAACAGTGGGTGCGTTGTCCAATGGGACGATTTCCGCTGCGCCCTTGACTATACCTGCGACTACACAGCCTATCGCGTTCGCTTTTATGACAGTTCTTATGGGAGATGGTGTCCGTGGTACGAGTATCCCTTCTGAATATGCGACGGTGGATGCTACTTCTGGATGTTTGATCTCAATGAGGGAGTTTCCTCTTTTTACGACACACCACCTGACTCGATGCAATTTGCCTGGGACGTCGCTGATGTCTCGATCCAGGCGATACCTGCCGAGGCAAGCATAAGGGGACTGATTATCAAATTGACAATGTCTCAATTGGCTTCTTTGATAAGAACGCGACTCTCTTCTCAGTGCGCTCAATCGATATGCTCCACGATACCTTCCATGATAACCTTTGCGCCTACAATTCCTTCTTCCACGCCAACGATCCGGATACGGTCGCCCGTTACTCAGGACCGCCATACGATGACATGACGCTTCCGATGTTAGATCAGCTCTATCTCTATGTAACCGATCGGGATGGGGTTTCGAGTGTGAGGCTATATGGAAGCATAGATGAGGGAGCATCGTGGGTCGATGTAGAGATGGGATTGAGCTTCCCCTACGATCCGAATCATCCCGAAATGGGTGGAGAGTATTATGGCACACTCTGCCCTGATGACTTTGGGCTAGAGACCTGGCCTCGGGGAAGCGCTGTCTGGTACTATGTCAAGGCAACGGACAATCTGGGCAATGTAGCTTACTTCCCGCGTCAGGCAGATCCAGCAAGCCCGCACCATACAGGCAAGAGTTCAGACTACTTTGAGTTCTCGATTCTGCCCCTGTATCCTCCGTCCTATGAAGGTCCAAGGATTCTGCTTGTCGATGGCTATGGAAGAAAGAACTATGACTATGCTGAGTGTCTCGCTCACGGCTATCGCCAGAGAGATCTTGCAGAAATCTATGGGCAGGTGCTCAGCAATGCTGGCTATTGCCATGGCAGGTTCGACATAGGTGGTGCCGGGAGTAGCATTCAAATCCAGCCCGTTACCTTTGACTATTACGACGCTGTCGTCTGGTTCACGGGCCCCTATATCTCCAACTACCTCTTTGAAGGCGACGCACAACAGGCTCTTCGCGACTATCTTGCCACGGGTGGCAAAGTCATCCTTTGTGGCGATCGCATATCATACTGTATGGCTGTTGTGGCTGAAGACTCACTCGGTGGCGAATTCCTTCACGGCGTGATGGGCTGCAACTATCTTGAAGAAGCTGAGGGTCCTTTTGCCAAGCCTTACTTCTATCTTGAAGCGGTTGAATCGCTTAGTGTTTTTGGGTCACCGCTTGCTGTTCGACCAGCTCTCGACTCGATGGTGATTTACAGGGAATGTCCATATCTTAAGGACATGAACTATGTCGCCACTAACACATTGCCACCAGAAGGTTACTTTGCCCAGCCCTTGCTAAAGGTGCTCAATCCTGGTGCCGCGTTTGAAGGGTGCGACATGGCAATCTATACTGAATCGCACGGTGTGGGACAGTGCGTTTTTGTCAATTTCGATCTTTGCGCGAGTGTGGTTCACAACAAAAGCTATTGTAGTGGCAATACAGCAAGTCCGGCACCCGATTTTGAGCCTGGCACCTATTCGGGCAGAGTGGACCTCATGCGCTTTATCCTTGAAGACCTCTTCGGACTACCATCCTCCGGCGGTGGCGGAAGCGCCGGGACAGGCCAGGATCGGTATGGCTGGGAACTGGCGCAGAACACACCCAACCTGTGCGTCTCTGAGACCCGCATCAGCTATGAGATTCCGGAGGCTTGCGATGTGAGGCTCGCCGTCTACAACATCCTCGGTCGAAGGGTGTGCATACTTGATGAGGGGAAGCGAGAGCCGGGCACTCACTACGTCACCTGGAATGGGCGAAATGAGTCAGGTTCCAGGGTTGCACCCGGCGTCTACTTCTACAGACTCACAGCTGGCAACTACCAGGCTACGCGAAAAATGCTTGTCGTCCTACCTGAATAGTTCCTTTATGCTACTCCAGGTTGACGGCTCGATCGGGCAACCGCTTGAGGGTTCGGTCACGATGTCCGTGTGGACACCATCTACATGAAAAGCGAGCCCTGTATCGTCTATGATCACATCGCAAGAGTCGAGCTGTCCAGATCCATTATCCTCCCAGCCGTTTATGTGCCACTCTCGACCAAACTCAGGATGAACCTCCACCCAGTAGGAGCAAATGGGTTCAATCAGTGGATCGCCGCCAGTTCCGTGCTCAGTGAAGTCCCACCAGGTATCAACCACGGGATCCTGAAGGGGAGTGAGCTCCAGGGTATATGTGACCTCAACCACATGCTCACACGATTCACTCAAGTCCGGTCCTTGCATGACAATCGTGTCGCAGGGGCTCAGAACACCATCGCCATTGTCCTTCCAGTCGGTGATCGTATAGGGTGAGGTGCAATAGTTGGGATAGAGTTCGTGCCAGTGGGTGCCAACAGGATTCTCAAGATCTATCTGGCTATTGGTAGCATCGTAGTAAGTCAACTCAACAGCACCAACCACATGTGTTGTGAGTAATAAAGTTATCAAAGCCAAACTCGTTAGAAGCGTCCACCTCATAGCATGCCTCCTTCCAAACCGGCCTGGTTACATCCGACTACCCTAAAGGGTCCCTCAGGACCCTAAGCAGCCGATGCCCATCCCGATATCAATTCCCACAATAGCCCGCTCAAAACCTCCCTTGCAAGCTAAATCTTGAGACTTCCGCCCAAAACACACCAACCCCTCCAAAAGGGGTCGGAGCCAAAAATGTGCATTGTGCACCTTTTTGGCTCCGACCCCGAAAAAGTGCGAGACATCAATCGCAATTTTTGCATTCATCGCTTTGTTTTTCGTGTATACTAGGTTAAGTTTATATAAGAATGAGTAAAGATTGCTTCCACGCAGGGATGGGCATCTTGCTAGCTACTCGTAAATTTACTCAATAGGAGTGAAATGAGAATCTCGCTTATCGTGCCAGGTCCCCAAATCAATATGTACAAGTTGGGCGGCATTAGAATCCCCAATATCGGTGTCATTTACCTTGCGACTATCCTCAAAAGAGCTGGTCATCAGGTGAGGATCTTCGATGAGAATGTAACCCGCGCCGTCGATTGGAGAGGCAATCTAAAGAAAGAAGTGCTTAACGCTGATGCTTTCGGCATTTCCATCCTCACCCCTTCATCACTCACAGGCTACATCTACGCACAGCAAATCAGGCAAGCAAAACCCAACGCCAAGATAGTTATAGGTGGCATGCATGCTACGGCCATGCCTGATGAGGCAGCACAGTTCTGTGATCATGTGGTTACCAAGGAAGCCGAAGGCATAGTCGTCAAGGTTTTTGAGAATGGCTTTAACGAAAAGATAATTCACGGTGAAGTGGTTGAGATAGAGAACCTTCCGTATCCAGATTTTACATTGCTTGCTGATTACCAGAAGATAACCCACTTCCCGGTTTCGGCTTCACGAGGCTGCCCGTACAACTGTCCCTTCTGCCAGGTTCCTTCCGTTTTTGAGCGCAAGTATCGGGTTAGATCACCTGAAAGCATCACTGCTGAGCTGGTCGCAAGAAAACAGTTGGGTCAGGATGTTCTCTTCTTCAATGACGATCTTTTCGGCCTGGATGTTGAAAGGACTATCCCATTCATGGAGAACCTCATAAGTTGTGGGATCCACTTCCGTCATATAAGCGCCGAGACAAGAGCCAACATTATCAAACGGAATCCCGAACTTCTCAGAATGATGAAGAAGGTGGGCTTCCGCAAGCTCCATGTCGGCGTTGAATCGATAAGCGATGAAAACCTCAAGGACTATAGTAAGGCGCAAACTGTTGGGGATATAGCTGACGCTATGAAGGTTGCAAATGAAGCTGACATAAAAATCAATGGCATGTTCATCCTCGGGATGGATAACGATGATTCTTCAACTGTGGAGCGAACCATCAGATTCATCAGAGAAACCGGTATGGACACGGCAACATTTTCAATTCTTTATCCAATCCCAGGCACACCCCTTTTCAATGAGCTCGATAGCCAGCACAGAATCATGACTCGCGACTGGTCGCTCTATGACGGTACGCACGTTGTTTTCAAGCCTAATAGGGTCAACCCCCTCAGCCTACAAAACATGTGGGTGAGTGCATGGAAGTCGTTGTACAGGTGGTACACACGGTACGGCCTTGCAAACAGAGGTTTCTTCCGCCTGTTCTGGTACCCCCGGAATCGTGACTATCTCAAGGCATTGGTTGAGGACAAGCTTTCCTCCATCGAGACCCGTCTTAGAGGACTCAAACTGCCCACCAATTTTCGTCCAACCATTGTGGAGCTCTTCGTCGAGAATCTCATAAGCCGCGTCCCGGCATAGGTTGACAGCCTCTAACCGTAGGCAGGAAACTCGAGTTGGTACTTTCCTCCTGCGATTGACTTCTCACCTTCATACATCAGAATGCTCAGGCCAGGTATGGACTTTGGTGGAAATACGACTTCGATGCAAACCTCTAAGGTCAATTCCTTAAGAAGCATGAGGGAAATGTGGCCGGCCCATAGCTATGAGCACTAGGTGAACTCATGCCAGAATGGGATCTGCCCCCTGGGCTGGCCATGCTTGAAGCAACAGTGACTTGGAAGCAAACGCGTATGCCCGAATAGCCAGAAGGACATCGCAAGAACTGTACCAGTTCAGCCGCTCTGCACGTTTTTGGCTCCGACCCCTTTTGTGGCTTTTTGCGTTGTTTGTTAATGGAGGGTGAGGCCGGCAGGTGTGGCTTGAGCGAGTGGCCTGCCCTGTTCGTCCTGAATGATGAGGACGGCATCGTCTGGATCGCCGCCAGCCTGCTCCCGGGTGGCACGGTATGCGATCCAGATCGTTGCAACCAGGTCTTTTCTCGATGCTTCACTTCGGAGCTCCCAATCGCTGGAGCTTATAGTCAGCGTCCATTCCTCGAAATCGCCTTCGAACCGCGAACGGATAAAGGTGCCGCTTCGCCAGACAACCGGATAGAGAGTCCTCTTGTAAAGCGAATCAAAACGGGCATCAAAAACCCTCGCTTCGGCTGGACTCATCCTTGATGCCTCACGGGGCTTATTGAGTCGAAGTACTACGAGGATGGCAACCCCAATGATTATGAGCCAGACGATGAGATTGACAATCCGAGTGCGCCTCGGTCGCTCAAAGGCTTCAAGAAAACTCGTGTCAGACTCATGCTTCTCAGTACCGTCTGAGCTCACATTGAGGCTCCCTTCCTCTGAAGAATGCTTTCTAACTGTACCTGGCAGCAAACCGATTCTACCAGTTGGCGGGTGTCATGTAAACATCTCAGACCTAACCGACATCAGATCAGAATGCACCCTCCTCAAGACCTTCGGGCACCTCATCCCGCAGCTCGTCACGTCTACGCTTGTAGTTGTTGATATTGTAAGAGATCGTGAGAGTCATATAGGGTGATTTGCGTTTGAATATTCTATGCTCCTCGAAACCCCTGCCCTCCGATGTGCGCTCAAATTGCCCTGTTCTCAGTACGTCCCGGGCTTGCAAGGAAACGGAAAGGTTCTTACCCAGCAACTCCTGCTTGACAGCGATATCCGTTACGAAAAACCCTTCACGCGTGCCCTGCGCTGAAGCCCTCGAGCTATTGTACATGGAATTGAGTTGAATCCGCGTAGATGGACCAAGTCTGAACGTGTTGTTGAGACGAAGATTCCATGAGAAGCTCTCCTCCGAGAAGTCCTCGTCATAGAGCTTCCCCTCGATACGATAATCATACAGATTAGCCATGATATTCATGTTCCAGAACCGTGCAAAACCAAAATTGAACATCAGTTCTGTCCCAACCGCATAGTCGGTGCCAACATTCTCAATCGAGTGGAGGTGAATCTCTTCTTCGTACACTGACTCCACACGCTCAACCTTGTTGTGCGTTACGCGATAATAGGCTTCAACGGAGAGCATGCTCCGCCCAAGATTCTTCTGATAGCCCAGTTCATACGAATCGATATACTCGGGCTTCAGATCAGGATTCCCCCTACGGACATTGTTTGCATCTAACCATGTCAGGTATGGCTCGAGGTACCAGTTACGGGGGCGTTCGATCCTCCGACTGTAGCTTGCCATCAATTGCTCGCCGTCTGCTCGCCCAAATGAGATGTGCAACGTTGGAAAGAGATCCCACCGGTCGATGCTAAAGCGCTCATCGGTATCAACGAGATGCATCGTGCGGTAGGTGTATTCATGGCGTAAGCCAACCTGACAACCAAGACGCCCAAGGCTGGCTGAGTACGTTGCGTAAAGTGACTGGATGTTGCGCTCATACTCTACAGTATGGCTGAATTCGGGCTCGTACCCATAGGCGCCAGTTGACGGATCATATTCATATACTCCATTTTCATCGTCAGACATATCAAGTCTTGCCTGATAGCCTGCTTCAAACTTTCCTCTCTCATCAAACGGCAGAACATAGTCGAGCCTTGCACGAACACTGCGCCATGGGCCTCCCTCGGTTGAACGCCTCCCGCTCGTCAGGCTACCTTCGGTACTGAAATTTTCAGATCTGGATTCCTCATCTGCATCGCTTCTGCTCACAATAGTCTCGGCACTGAGCTCATGTCCCTTTGAAGCAAACTTTCGAGTATATGCCAGTAATGTCGAATAATAGTCGATTGAACGATTCCAACCGCTGCAGCTCGTGTAGTGATAGGGATCTTCATCCGGGCTCTCATACTCGAAGAAGTCAACACCGCTCGACCGCTTGAGCTCCATGCGTCCCCAGTGAAGCCCAAGCGAGACCATGTCAGACTCAGACGCATCCCACTCAATCTCACCCCGAATCCCGTGCGAGCAACGTTCCCACCGCATTGCACCACTCGACTCGATGAGCCAAGCGCAACTCGGGCAACTCGTGCGGTTCTCCGATTCAAAGCTCCCCGGATATTCACGGTTGTTGAAGTCGGCACCAAACGTCAGCGTGAATCCATCTCCCCGTTTGCTCAGAACAACGTCCCCACCATACTTGTAATCGAGGCCGCCCGTGAGACCGAATATGCCGCTTGCCCCCTGAAGCCTTCCCTTCTTGAGATTCACATTGATGATGCCAGCAATACCATCCGGATCGTACTTTGCCGATGGATTGGTTATGATCTCGATGGTCTCGATTGTGCTCGCTGGAATCTGTTGCAGAGCCTCGTTGGGCTTAAGCGGGGTCGGGCGACCGTCGATTAGAACCTGGAAACTCCCACTGCCTCTGAGAGTAACGTTACCATCAACATCAACTGTGACCGAGGGAATGTTCTCCAAAACGTCAACAGCTGTTCCTGAGGAGCGCGTGAAATGCTTGCTTACGTTTATGACCTTCCGATCGATCTTGTACGTTATCTCAGGCCTTTCAGCAGTAACCTCAACTTCACCCACAGTAAGGACTGCGGGTCTGAGAGCTATCACCCCAAGATCAATCTTCGGATTGCGTGGGCCGGCCTTGATGCGGCTGATGGTCGCCTTGTGGAATCCCATGAACTTGACGCTAAGCGTATAAATTCCTGGGCGAAGATCTTCGAGTTCAAACTCTCCTTTAGCATTCGTGATTGTTCCAGTGACCAGACTGTCACTGAGATCGTAAAGCATTACATTTGCGTACTTCAGTGGTCCGCCCGTGGTTGAGTCAACAACTGTCCCCGAGATGCTCACCTGGATATTGAAGTGCCCAGGCGAAAACTGCGAGGGCTGCGCCTTAAGCGAGGCAGGGAAAAGTCCAATCAAAACAATCCCGAAAACTATAATTGAAGCTTTCATGGTGCTTCCTTTCGACTGATGCAAAAGTCATCCCCTCAGTTTTGGACAATCCAAGGTTTAATATAATGGGTTTGAAGGCCTTTTCGCTAATCAGAAATTCGCCCGTGGGGCTTAGATTGCAGCAAAAGTGCCTCGCTCAAGAAAGTGAAGATCACTGACTACTATCTCACAAAAACAATCTTTTCGGTCTGACTTGAAGTTGTTGTTCTCAATTCAACAAAGTAGATACCTGGGGAGACGAGTTTGCCAGAGTCATCAGTTCCATCCCAGATGATTTCACGCTCACCAGAGGCCAGCCAGGTTTCGAGCACAGTCCTTACCTTCCCACCTCGAAGGTCATATATACTTATGCGAACATAACCGCTCTTCCCGATGTTGAGCCTCAGTCTGCCGAGTTCGGTCACAGGATTTTCGATCACTGCGAAAGTGAAGGCTGGGTGGCATTCAGTGCGTCCATCTTCACCAACTCCACCTGTTGTGAGCGCGAAAACCGCATACTCGTCACTTTGAATGTCACCATCACCACCATTCGGGGCTTGGGACTGAAGCAGTCCACCGTCTGGTGTCTCATAAGCTCCGACGGCGAGATAGATCTCATCCGGCAAAGGTTCTCCAAGATAGGTTGATAGCTTGACTATTCCTTCCAGATATTGACCTGAAGCGCACTCAACATCAACGCTCAGGACATTCTCAAGGTGATCAAACCATCCACACCAATTGTTACTTTCCTCGTTGCCAAGGTAGAGACTGCGGTCGGCAACATTTCCAGCCTTGGCCCAGGGGGCTGAAACGGGACTCGAAAGATCCGTGCCTATGAGGATGAAGTGATCCCAGCCAGATGTCTGCCCAACACCCTGAGTTGCCAGGTAGAGATAGGTGCCATCCCAATCAGCGTAAAGATCAAACACATCACCCGATGTAATCTGAGCAGCTGTTGAATCCAGGACACCATCGATTACATGCGAGGGGCTACCAGTGGCCTCACCTATCCAGACATGCTGGATTGGACTGCGTTTTACATTGCCGAGGGAATCTTCAGCTTCGACGTAGTAGTCAATAAGAACCTCAGAAAGCCCTGTCACATGGACGTAGTATTCGTCAGCTATGTAGTCGGGTAGAACAAAGAAATCGATGTCTGGATCATTGAAATAGTTCCCTTCGGGAAAGTCACGATAGCTCATCGGTAACGTCTGCCAGGGGCCAACCTCGTCACCACCAGCATAGGTTTCGTTATCATCACTTGTCATGGAATTCACTCCGTCAGCATCAATTCTGTATTTCAATTCGACCCGAGCCACCCCAGAGACGTCGTAAACAAAAGTCCAAATCCAAAAATCGCTCGGCATACGTTGACCCTGGCCGTTTGGATAACCCCACAGGGAGCCACCACCCCAACCGCCAGGATTCCATGGGAGACGCTGCGGTAGCCAGATGGTTGGCGGCACCATGTCTGAGCCGCCCTCAATCACGGGATCCGCATAGAGCACGGCTGCATTGGCAGCAAGGGTTGCCTTGACTTCCATGTCGAGTGAGGTTCCATAATACATGTAACCACTCTCATAACCAGATAGCAGATGATGCCATGCCTTCTCCACATTGTTGGCACCCGTTGTTGGATCGAATATACTGGCAGGATCAGGCTCAGTGCCCATTATGGCTTCTGCCGTTTCCACCCGATTCTGGGCAGCCGTAAGCACTGCCCAATTTCTCTCATCCTCAGCCCAACCATTCGGGATATCAAAGTTACCATTGGCATCGACGAGTGGCCAATTCCAGTTGATGAACTGCGGTGAGCCAAAGTCACCATCGGCATTGACCCATCCTCCATCCTCAACATGAACAATGTCATCAGGACTCACTGGATGATCGGCAAGATACTCAGCGATGGTTGTAGGCTCATAACCCTTCGAGACCGCTTCATGACAGAAGTTTGTTACATTTTCATTATAATATGAATAGCCGCCTGACCAGGCATTGTCACCATCGTGGGCAAATACGATGAGCATCGGATGGCCAGGATCATTGTATGGCGCTATTGCATCAATCTCGCCTGTTCCGTACATGGCGTATCCTTCATTCCAGCTCATGGCATTGGCAGCAGGCACAACTACGATGGAATAGGTAGTGCCTGTCTCCGGATCGACATAGCGAGCATAATGCGGTTGGAATCCGAACGGAGGAGGTGTCTTCACAGTAACACCCCGGCTTATGGTTATGGCCTCGTAGTAGCCCTGGGCAGGATTGAGCTGATCAGCAGGATTGGGAGGATCACAATTATCTTCCTGAGCGAGATAGGGATAATCAGCACACGCTCTTGAAATATGGATATCAGCAACTATGACCCACTCGATCCCCTGGCGAGCAAGCACAGGAATCATGCGTTCTGAAAAGCAGGTTTCAGCAGGGAAGTAGCCCTTTGAGAAATTGGTGTCGCCCCAGGCCATCTCGTGGGCAACTTTGGCAACCTGAATCTCACGTTCAAGTGCTTTAGCGTCCATGAGCGGAGCGATCGGATGATGGGCAGCGACGAGTAGCTGGGGCATCCGGGGGCGACCTCCAGAGGTTGTCCACGAGCGCGCAGTCCGATAGTCGCTATACCAGTCGGGGGCATAGCGACCTCCATTCCACCCATTGTCGGCAAGGCTCTTGACATTCTCAATGAGGGAAGCAGCAAAACTTATCTGAGCACCGGCATCGGCAATATCAAGGACTGAGGCAATAGCATCGTGAGGATAGTTCTGATAGTCGTGCACCCGGTCTTCCTTATCGAAAATGGCATATACGTCACTTTCGGAGTGACCAAGGCTGATTGTCTCGTAAGCAGTCTCATATCTTGAGGGATACCAGGTGCTTCGGTCAGGCCAATAGATCGGTTGATGCATATGCCATAGATATGTGGTGTGAACGGGAGCTGCGTGGATGGGGAGCGCGCTAACCGCCAGGATCGCAGCGATGAGAAAAACAGTCAATGCAGGCGTGCGTTCCGAACTGAAAACTGATGAAGCGAAGCCGACTACTTGCCTTTGGGACCCTAGTCTCACCATCGTCCAATCCTTCAACAACCCATCGGCGTGCTCTTCAGGCAATCGCCTGAGGCGGTTCTCAGTGCACAACCAGAGAATTCGTCGCGGCGTGCGACCCAACTGCACCTGCCCTACTATTGTATCACAAGACCTATAACAATTGCACACCCAATCCCACGACTAAAACGATAACCATCAAGTTCGCCGTGGCAAAACGTGACAAGGAACTTGACACATCTACAAACACTATGCTAATAAGCATTACGGTAATCACTTTGGGGTCATTCACGCCAGCAGAGCAAGCGCTACAAGGAGGTGAGGCGGGATGATCGGGTACCTCCTGCACGAGTTGATTCAGTGGCTTATGTATGGTGTCGTCTTCGGGGATCCCGATGAGTACCAGTAGGGCCTAGCATCTGGGCACTAAGGCCATATCTGGCTGTTACACATCTCATGCAAGCCTGCGGTGGAATCATCGGTTCACTGTGGACAGATGCACAGCCTTAGCCATTAGTCAAACTAACTTCGCTCTTGTGAGTGCGGTCGCCCAGCTCTTATCCCTTATGCTGGGATACAAGTTGTGCGGGTTGTTCCTGTGGAGGGGTGATCTTGACCTCAGCCTCTACCCTGCCAACAAACTGCTCAAGATCAATCCTCTTGGCAAGACGCATAAACGCTTCAACAACTTGTGGATCAAATTGGGTGCCGCTGCATCGCACAAGCTCTTCAAGAGCATCATCCAGGGTACGCTTCCTCCGATACCAGCGGTCATGTATCATCGCATCAAAGGAGTCAGCTACACACAGGATGCGAGCTCCTGTTGGAATAGCCTCGCCGCTTAGCCCATGAGGATAACCCTTCCCATCCCAGCGCTCATGGTGATATTTTATCATATTGCATACTCGCTCACTGGAACCAGCCCGTCGTGCAATCTCCGCACTGACATCGGGGTGAGTCAGCTTATAGGTTTCTTCTTCGTGTTCGTTGAGGCGCGCGGGCTTGCGAAGGACCTGATTGGGCCAGGCCACTTTGCCCAGGTCGTGTCGGATCGCAGCTTCTTCGAGTTCCTCGACAAATCGCTCGCTCAGTCCCATCTCCCTGGCGATTGCTACACTGAGTTCCACAACACTACCCGAGTGACCACCCGTGTAGCGATCCTTCTCATCAATTGTTCTTGCAATGGCTCTGATGAGGCTATCCCTCATCCTCAGAAGTTCCAGTCTTCTGAGCAGTGCCACGTGACGCCAGAGAGTGGGGAAAAGGAAAAGCGGGAGTGTAGCCCATAGTCCAAGCATGCGATAGCCAAGATAGATTGCATAGCCGCAGACCGCATACGTCAAAGGTTCAGGAAAGGTTTTGATGTAGTTGCGTTGCCAGAGCCTTATGGGTGAGAGACCATCCCTTGAAAGCAACAGAGCACTGAGTGAGGTTTCGACAAGGTAGAATGCACCTGCAGCAAGAATAAAGGGTGGGAGATCCCCGGTTCCCTGCGATATGCCAAGCACGTTGACCACACGTTCGCCTAGCCAATTGGCGCCCCATGCAGCAACACCAGCAAGCAGGAGCACGAGCCCGTGGCTTGTCGCGGGTGAAAGCCTCGTCGCAAGGCTCTTTGTCTTAATAAGTGACGTAATGCCACCATTGAGATAGGGCGGTTGGTTTGCCTTCGTCGCGTCACGCGCGCCTAAACCCGAAGGGAGCGGTTGAGATGCCTGGCCTGAGTGGGCAAGCGCTGTCTGAGGGTTGTGAATGAGTGCCCAGCCAATTGTAGCAAGAGCGAAAAGGGTCGCATAGATTGGTCCGCCAATCACTGCGGCTGCGATTACAACAGCCGATGAGGCGGAAACGTAGGCACCCTGAGGTAATCTAACAGGCTTGAGTGATGCGAGCCCGAGAAGACAAAGGAAGAACATGCCGCCTAAGAGTCCCAATTCAGACATCCTCGATGCCCCAATTGCGGTTCCAACGTCAAGCATCTGAAACACTGCAACGAGCGCAACAACGAGGGTCAGCAGGGCAAGACCCTTGAGCATGATATGACGTTCATAGGTGCTCTGTGGCAAAATGGTCAGCCGTTGGCGCCTCGGCTTCATAAGCCGTCTTACGAGAAGAGCCCTTCTCGGAGGGCCAAAACCCTGAGAGATGCGTTCCGCAAGATCAGCTCTATTCATCATCTCGAGGAAATGGTATGCGACTGCTGGGTCAAGTGACTTTCCTGCATCTTCAGCGATTGTCTCAAGTGCTTCTTCATGGGTGAGAGGTCTTGGACGATGTGGACGATGGCTGGTCATCGCAACGTATGCTTCTGCGACCTTCACAATTGCTGCCTCAAGAGGTATGGCATTGCCTGTCAGTCCTCTTGGATAGCCGGTGCCATCTGGGCTCTCATGGTGACTATGGACTATCTCAGCAACCTCATCCAATCCTTCGACTTCTTTGATGATCCGCATGCCGCTTTCAGGGTGTGCTTTTATCTCTCCCATCTCTGCATCAGTCAGTTTCGCAGGCTTAAGGATGGTGTCACGATCTAAGGCAATGTAGCCTACATTGTGCAGGGTGGCGCTTTTCTCTACCAGCTGGATGTTGCGAGATGGAAGATGCATCTTGTGAGCGAGTTTGACAGCGAGCGATGTGACCTTTTCTGTTTCACCTTTGAGGTGTGGGAGATTACCGTCACGGGCGAGCCTCAGTGCATCCACAAGGCGGAGGAAGGACGTCGTAATACGGACATGGTCTCGCACCACATATATCCCGAGCAAACCAACGCCGATGAGTATAGCTATCAGAAGCGAGCCACCGCCTACATAGAAGAGGGCAAGCAGATATGCTCCAAGCGGCGTGCTCCACGATACTAAAGCACCCCAGCCGAAATTCGCACGCCACACCTCAAGCGGATCCCGCCCATCCCTCAGCCAGAGGCCAAATGAGAGCAGCCAGGTGGAAATCGAGAAATAGGCTCCATGCGCAATCACCAGCCGCAATAGTACACCGGGGCCCGGCAGCCCCTCAATGCCACGGCCCACCTGGCTTCCCCAGAGGATCCAGCCAGCAACAAGCACACATAGTGCTTTCTTGCTCGAGTTTAGGACCAACCTGACGAGATCTGATTTGACCCCACCCTTTTGGGATGCTCGTGTGGCGATTGCACCCGTCACCCACGCAGTAACCGTAGCCGGTCCCGTGCCATAGAGAAGCACCATTGTTAGCAGCGGAAGCGGGCTCAGGTTGAGCGTCGATACACCACTTAACCCGTGCACAGGCATTATGGTTACGAGGATGCTAAGTGCAACAAAGAAGAGACTCGTTGGTGAAGTCGCAAAAGTGACAAGGGCTGGGCGAACCAGTAGAGACAATGCTAAGATACCTGCCGCTCCCAGCAGGACCGTGAAGATGACAAACCGTGGGCGCACCTATCCTCCCCTTGGCATATAAACCCAGTGCCTGAAGACGCAAGTCCTATGCCAGCAGGGATAGGTTTGGTGCGGATCTTCTAAGTCGTTGAGCACAACGCCAATTAGAAGAGATCATGATGAAGGAGGCCAAGATTGCTAATGGCAGTGCGTTGCAGAACGCAACATGAATTGCAAAAAGCAAAAAGGGCACGCCTCATCGCATGCCCCAACTTCGGCACAACCGTCAGGCTTCAGACTAGAACTCGCCGTCCCAGAAACCGACTAGCCAGAACCACAACCAGTTGATCAGCAGCTCCATCATCTACCTCCTTGTACACTTACCCAAGCAGCCCCACCTTAGCATAAGGCAAAACCACATGTCAAGCTTTTTCTGCACTTTTCCACCACCCCTCCAGCCCACACTCAACCTTTACCAAAATATACAAAATCTGTCAAGCTCTTTTTCTCACCTCCTGCAGTTCGCGACTCTTAGCGGAGATTCGGGGAAACTCATTCGGCACTGAATCGCGTAATCCCTTGGTATCACAGCAAAAAACACGCACGATATTGTTTCTCAGGCCTGCTGAAAGCCAGTTCTGGCTGAGCATAAGGGACACACTTCAGAGCGTGCTAACTCCACCACAACCGTCAGGCTAGAACTCGCCGTCCCAGAAATCGACTAGCCAGAACCACAACCAGTTAATCAGCAGCTCCACCATCTACCTCCTTGCACACTTCCCTCAGCGTCCCCACTTTAACATAACCGAAAATCACATGTCAACATTTTTCTGCGTTTTTGAGGCACCAATCCCACCGCGTATGCGGCGGCATGAGAAGAAATCAAAGTGAACAGGCAAAATGCCGGGAGGCTCGCACCATTGCAAAAAGCAACCCGGCTTCACATAGCACAAAACTGTATCACCGGTCCCGTAGGCTCGCAATCAGTGTGAAATCAAAACTGGGCATCCCGCAAACCGTAGTTCCAGCAGGTACATCACCTTGGCCACAGAGCAATCGAGTCGAGATCGACAACCGAGGATCTGACATCCCACCGAGCGTAATCCCAGGTAATCCCAGCAAATAACCAAACAAATATCTTCCCGCCAAACATTCGCGCGGAGCCCGGCAGCCATGAGGTAGATTTCCGTAGTGGGGATCTCCATCACGTCTGTTCATCTTGCCCCTTTCTTCTAAACCAATTATCTCCTTAAACCAGGTTCAGCCACAAACACAATAATTTAGTTGATATTATCCTGGTTTTTGTGATATAAAGGAGAGCTGTCGGAGCAGGTGGTCATTCGTCCGACTGAATCACAATGACAGCTCTAGGAGCTTGGAAGCTTCTAGCTCGCAATGCCGGTTGTTTGGTCTCTTAGATGTTTGAACTCTGCACCGCTTTGAGGCCAAAGCAATGAGGCGTGCACGGAGGCATCTTGCCAGGGTAGTTTCTCGAGTCACTATCAATTCAAGAATGTCCGCACGCAGGTCAATCACATCTTGCCAGAGGAGGTGATGCACACATCCAAAGCACTTCCACAAGGAGCAGGATGTCACAGGACGGGGAGGTGAAACAAGATGACATTTAGATCAATTATGATTTTGTGTGCTACTGTTGTTACGCTTGGGCTATTAAGCAGCGCTCAGGCTGCATGCATCTGGGGAGAACTGGCCAACTTCGATGTCCACAACTTCACCAACCAGCCAGTCAACGATTTCATGCTTACCCTTCAGGGGATAAGCTGTGACGACATCGAAAGTTTCTACTTCCCCGAGATGTACGATTCAATCAGGTGCTGGGAAGATGCAAGCGGCACAAACATCAAGTGGTACTTTCCACCAGCCCAACCTTCCTCGATGATCCACTTTGGTGTAAGACTCAGAGCGGGTGTGCCGGCACCGATTGTAGTCTTTGCTGCTCTAACCTTTGACTGCAATCCTGTAGCCACGATACCGTTCCCGTGGCAGCGCTGGGAGGGCACAGTCGAATGCCCAATCTGGGACATTATTCCGGGCAATGAGACAGTCCCTCCTCAAGGTGTAGTTGTGTGGAGACAGGCTGCATTTTCACCTGTTGAGATCCCACTTGAGAACCTGACGGTCGATGATCCCATGGTTGAAGGACTCGATTGGTTCTTCATCGACGATACCGGACAGGTACTTTATCCAGATGGAGAGATCGCACTCGAGATGCAGACCACTGGTGATCCGGCAGCTGTCGTGATGTATCGTGTTGAGGATTTTGACGGCACCCTCTACATGGTCTTTCTCAGCGAAGCCTTGATCAGCTATGGCCCAAGTTCGACTGAGGAGTCAACATGGGGTAGAATCAAGGCGCTGTATCGTTAGTATTGTAACGCTAGCGGGCTGAAGTCCTCCGACTTCAGCCTGCAGTCTTCCCACGTTGATTCAAAGAACCTGAAGTGATCAATCCTGACCAGGTGTAGGGATGATCTGATCTCCCCGAGTACGGAGTTTCGGAATTATCTTGAGCTCGATCCCTCTTGATCGTGCGGGTCAATCTTCATCTGACTCACGGTAAAAGGCTGGCATGATCTCAGCGGTTGCTATATGTCGCGCGATACCAAGAGGGACATTGCATCCTGTTGTGCACGTTTTTGGCTCCGACCCCATTTGCGGGGATTTGCACGTTTTTGGCTCCGACCCCAAGAGACGGAACGGATTGTGGCAATTTACGACATAAGTATATGGACCCATGAATAGCGGGAGGCGTGGGAGGGCCAGGGCAGAGCTGCGAATTCGCGCCCGAGAGGGCGTGGCCCACATTGGGCAATGTGGGCCACGTTGTGCCGGACAGGCGCCCCTAAACCCCCACCGGCTGCCGGGACCGATCCTCTGGCTCCCGGTGTTGATAGGGCGATACGACCCCGATCAAACCCCACCAGGGGTTTCCTAGATGCAAGGCGTCTGCGGAAAGGAGCATGCTCAGTTCCGGAGGCTGCCGAAGGATGCAGGTGGAAGTGAGCAGCAAAATGATGATCGGGATCTTGAAAGGTCGAAGGCTGATCTGCTGGCAAAGGCTGTATTGGATATCGTAGGCCTGTAGTCTTGCTGCCCGATCTACCATCTTAGCCTCCGAATGACCCCGGGTGGGGCTTGGTCAAACGCACGCGAGCACCTGAGCTCGCCCCTGTGTCACTTAAACGGAAAGCAAGAATGGTGCCATTCATACGGATCTGCCTGCTAACGGCCCCTAGCATCTTCCGTGAATTAATTCTTGCAATAGCAATCAGTTACAGATAAGCAAATCCGACTGAGACGTGCAGCCACCGGAGATCGCTACGAAGCATGTGTTACGTGTTAACGCACTATGTTACCTCCTATGGACACAATCCACGAAGTCTAGTATATTCTTACAGCCTTGCTTGGGCAAGAAACGGAGATTCAATCGCGTGACGGCCAAGATGGTGAAGAGCAGAAAAGTCCTTGTTCTCGGCTGGGATGGTGCAACCTGGGATCTCTTACTTGGACTCATTCAAAAGGGCTATTTACCCAATCTTAAGCGCCTTGTGGATAACGGCACAAGTTGTACCCTTAACTCGGTCCATCCACCAGCCACTGCTGCCGCCTGGGCATCATTCGCAACGGGAAAGAATCCAGCCAAACACAGTATCTTCGATTTTCTTAAGCCCAGATCTTCCCTCGCCAGACTCAGCCCTATCTCGAGCAAGGACATCTTGACGGAGACTTTCTACGAAGTTATCGCACGGCACGGAGGTAAGGTGGTCCTCATCAACTTGCCCGTCTCATATCCACCACGACTTGCCAGTGGTGATCACATCATACTCACAAGCATCATGACCCAGGGCGACAATTACGTTTGGCCTCAAGAAGCCAAAGAGAGATTTCCTATTCTCAACCAATATGAGGTTGCACCAAACCCCCGAGTGCGTATCACCGGGTCGATCCATGAATACGTTGAAGAAATTCGCCGCCTTGAGGCCATCAGATTCAAGTGTGCCGTGGAGCTCTTCAGAGAGCACAGATGGAATTTTTTCTTCTACATGATCAGCGGAACGGATTGGATCCAGCATCGCCTCTATACCAA
>JALGWB010000183.1 GCA_025774405.1 bacterium | reverse complement strand
GGCTGTCAAAACCATAAAGCGGGCCATAAGCCTTGACCCTGAGAGCCAGTACTACCGTGACCAGCTCGACCGCTTCGAGGGTCGGAGCTAGGAACGATGAGAGGTGTCGGTGGGATAGTGTGTCTGGGAAGGTGCTGCGCATGATTGCCGTTCGGATGAAGCTCTGTGGGTGCAGGCTCAAGATGGAATCAAGGTCTGAGGAGTGATTATGCGAATGAGACTCAGTAAGTCGGTGCCGACCTTCAGGGAACGCGCCGTGAGCCCAGGATTGCTGATTGTAGCAATCGTGCTCCTGGTTGGGGTAATGGTGTTGGCATACGGCTTCTTCCAGCAGAGCAGGGTGGGTTTGGGTGTTGGGCTTGTGGTGATACTTGCTGGAGCCTTGAATGGCGTACTGAAGATTCTCGCACGCCACAACAGGTGATGTGCTCGTCACCATAATGTGTCGAGCTCGGTCTCCCGCGAGGGTGACCGGGCAGTCGTCTACCCCATGGGTTGCGTGGTGGCATAATAACTAACAATTGCCCGTTCGGCCGCCAGCGACGCGTAAGACGGGGGTTGAGAGCGTGTTGCTAAAGTTGCTTACAGTCGTTGCCTGTCTCAGCGTAGTCTCATGTAGCGGGGGACCATGTCCCCACCCATTCCCCCCTGTTTGGCTCACAACCCTTGCAATTGGGAATGGTGTATGGTACAATAACGATAGGAGCGGGGAGCTTGCCCGCTCCATAGCTTTATAGGGGTGAATGATGGGAATTAGAGCCTTAGTGGCACTGACGATCATCCTGGTTTTCTTAACTGCTGCTTTTTCAGGTGCATCCACCATAATTGAAAGCGTTGACTTTCCCACTCCAGTGGTAACGAGAACTGGTGAGGTTTGCAGAGTTTCGATTGAGGGGTTGCCACTCATAGGGGAAGATGGTGAGCCTTTGCTTCCGGCCTATGGGATGGATATATTGTTGCCCCAGGGCGAGGAGATTTCCAGGGTCACGTCTCGAGTGTTGGCTGAGAGGACAATCCATCTTGATGCCCCGCTTGAATGGGCGCAGCCTCAAGCTCCTTTAAGCAGAAAGGGACACTTTGAGCCCATACCTCCAAGTGCGGCCATCTATGGCAGCGGTCGGCCGTATCCCGAGAATCGTATCAAATATGTGACAACCCAGACCTTCAGAGGCTATAACATTGCTTTCCTCCGCGTTTATCCACTTCAATACCGAGGCAGAGAGAATACCCTGATCTTTGCATCTCAAATCGAAGTTGAGATCGAGACCAGACCAAGTCAGGCTCTTTTCCAGCGATCGCTGCGGACTCTGCGAAGCTCGAATGACAGGGATGCAAATCTTGTAAGAAGATCTGTTAGGAATTCGGATGCTGTGCAAACGTATAAAGCGCCTGAAAGCAACGTCAGAATGCTAACGCAGCTCGTCAATCCCGATGAAACCTATCCGTATGTAATAATCGTGTACTCCAATTTCATCAATGCTGTGGAACCGCTTCGCGCTCATAAGGAGCGGCTGGGTCTCAAAGCAAAAATAGTACACACCGGTGAGATAAACTTCTGGTACAGCGGTGCGGACTTCCAGGAGAAAATAAGGAATTTCATACGAGACGCTTATCTTAACTGGGAAACCGAATATGTTTTGCTGGCTGGCGACAAATCCTCCATTCCGGCAAGAGGGCTCTATGCTAAGGCAAGCGATGAGGAGGATGATGATATCGCATCTGATCTTTATTATGCTGCTCTGGATGGTACATGGAACGATGATGGAGATTCTCTCTGGGGCGAGCCCGGAGAGGAGGATCTTATTCCTGAAGTCAGCGTGGGTCGCATATCGATCGATGATTCAACGCAAGCTGCAAACTTCATCAACAAGCTGATAAAGTACGAGACCAATCCAGTTGTGACACAGGTCACAACGGCTGAGATGGTTGGTGAACTTCTCTGGAGCGATCCGACCTGGGGAGGCGATTACAAGGATGAGATCAAGGACGGTTCGTCTGCCCACGGTTATACAACTGTCGGATTCCCGCCAACGTTCACCGTAAACACACTCTATGACAGGGATATCGATCCCGATCGATGGGATAAGGAAGATCTCATTCCAATTCTCAACAATGGCTGCCACATAGTAAATCACATGGGGCACTCGGATGTCACGTATGGGCTGCGCATGTACAACAATGATGTCGATACGAGATTCACTAACGACGGCATCACCAATACTTATTTCATTATCTACACTCAGGGTTGTTATTCAGGATCATTCGATAACCGCAACGGTGGTGGAGGCTATGTCGGAGACTGTCTTGGAGAGCATTTTACCTATGTTGAGAATGCAGCTGTGGCTTTCATAGGCAATACTCGTTACGGTTGGGGGACACATGAGAGCACAAGAGGAGCAAATCAATATTACGACAGACAGTTTTTCGATGCTATATTCGGTGAAAACATAACCGAGATCGGTAAAGCGAATGACGATTCTCGGATTGACAATATTCCATTTATCGACCTCGGACCGAATCGTTGGGTCTATTACGAGCTTGTCTTGCTCGGTGACCCAGCCATGGATATCTGGACAGCTGCCCCTGATAGCCTCACCCTCGCCTGTCCTGATGCTATCTTTGTTGGAGAAAACGAAGTGGAGTTTGCTGTCACAAGCAACGGTCAGCCCGTTGAGGGTGCCAGAGTCAGTGTTTACAGCGCAAGTACTTACAGCAGTGGTTACACGGCGGCTAACGGTGTAGTGTATCTCGATCCGATTGCAACTGAACCGGGCTCGCTTTTTGTCAGTGTCAAGGCTCACAACTATTACTGTCTCGTCGATACCATACCTGTCCTCAATCCAACCGATGCACTTGTCGTTATTGATGAGGTGAGTATCGATGATGACACATCGGGTAAGAGCGAGGGCAACGCAGATGGTAAGTGTGATGCCGGCGAGAAGGTCGAGCTCAATGTTGTGCTTGAGAACGCTGGACCTGATACGGCATATGATGCTTCTGCTGTGCTTTCGACGACGGATACTGTCGCCACAGTCGTGGATTCGCTTGGGACTTACGGCCACATTGCCCCAGATAGTCTTGCTGCGCCGCTATCTTGCTATTTCTTTGAGCTCTCACCTCAGGCGCCTGATAGCCATGTCGTGGCTTTCGATCTTGCCATAACTCACACCGACACGGCATTTACTAAACATTTTTCATTGCAGGTGAGCGCTCCTGTGCTCGAGGTCGTGAAGGTTCAGTATGCGGACTCGCTCTATGGGAACGGTGATGGCTGCCTGGAGCCAGGGGAATCCTTTGAACTCATTCCACGGTTCAGGAATCGCGGCTCGGGTGATGCTGAAGCGATCACGCTCCATCTTGCAGCGGATGATCCTTATATAGTCATAAGTCAGGATAGTAGCTACATCGCTACGATCGGTTCTGGTGATTCAGCCGACATTGCCCCACCCTTCCTCGTGAGTATCGATCCCAACTGTCCCGAGTTCCACGAGCTTAACTTCACGATCAGCATGGATTTCGCAACTGGACGAGTTGGAAGTGAAAGCCTGACGATCTACATTGGCGGGTCACTTTCCGATGATTTCGAAAGCGGTTCTTCTGGCTGGACGCATACTGATTTGGGCGACGGTTATGTTGACGAATGGCATCTGGAAACCTACAGAAACCATACAGCTGGTGGTGCCTTTGCCTGGAAGTTTGGTGGTGAAGATTCAGTTAGATATTCTGACTATGCTCATGGAGCGCTTGTCACTCCCGAAGTCTGTCTGGGGCCGAATGCAATACTTGGTTTCTGGCATTGGATTCATGCTGAGCTGCAAAACGGTACCTATGCCTGGGATGGTGGCATAGTCGAGATTTCAGTTGACGGTGGTGAGACCTGGTCACAGATAGAGCCCATCGGGGGCTATCCTTATCTTATCTATCCAAACGATGCAAGTCCGTTTGAAGCCAATACACCCTGTTTCGCCTGGACTGATGATTGGACATATGTGGAGTTTGATCTGTCAACATATGAGGGAAGAGCGCAAATAAGATTCAGATTCGGTTCGGATAGCTATAGTGGAGCTGAGGGATGGTATATCGATGATGTGGTGATCTCGGATGACTATGCCTCCATGCCGATAAGCGAGGGTGATCGGATACCTACCAGATTTGCGCTGGGTCCGATCCGCCCTAATCCTTTAGTTTCTAATTCAATCATCACCTTTGACGTCGCACGACGTAGCAATGTCAGAATCGACCTCTATGATGTTAGTGGACGTCACGTGGTAAGCCTTACTGATGGCGTGTTTGAGCCTGGCAGATACTCGGAGCGATTTATCCCCGCCGGTAGAATTGCCTCCGGGGTTTACTTCCTTCGAATGGAAGCTCAATCCTTCAACGCAACTGCTAAGGTGATTGTGGCCAGGTAGCCGACCTTTACCACTCCAGGCTTTGCACACTTCGGACGGTTGACATCCGGACTCAGGTTTCTATAATTTCCTAAATCCTTCACGTGGAAGGGAATCTATGGCACGACCCACCTATGAGATTGTTGGTGACATCGAGCGCTTCGACGAGCGTGATACGGTTTTCTCGAGGGAAGCTCTGATTCCGGGTTCCAGGGAAGAGCAGCTCTACCACGAGCTTAATCCCCATCTTAAGGCAGTGGACGATCGGATCCGGAAGTTCATTGATGACAAGCTGGCAGCGGACAGTGCGACTTGGGATAGGGCCTATTATCAAGTTGGTTTCAG
>JALGWB010000182.1 GCA_025774405.1 bacterium | reverse complement strand
AGTGCTTCCGACCGCCTGAGTCCAGGTAGATCTTGCACCATTGGATTTCGGTAGCGAAAGCGGGATTCATAATGTCAACGATATCTGAAAACATCAAGCTTCTGCGGGAGCGAATTGAGGAAGCGTGCGCCAGGGTCGGACGGGATCCTGATGAGATAGTCACAGTTGCTGTCACCAAGACTGTCCCGCCGAGCCGTATCCAGGAAGCTGTCGAGGCCGGTATAACTATCCTCGGCGAAAACAGGGTCCAGGAGGCATCTTCGAAAATCACTGAGGTTAAGGGTGACGTTTCGTGGCACATGGTTGGACACCTCCAGCGTAATAAGGTCAAGAAGGCCATTGAGATGTTTGACATGATCCAGTCGGTGGACTCCATACAGCTGGCTCAGGAAATTGAGAGAAGATGTGCTCAGGCTGGCCGCACGCTGGATGTGCTCGTTGAGGTGAACACATCCGGGGAGAAAACCAAATTTGGGGTATCACCTGCAAGTACCCTTGATCTTGTTGCCGAGATTTCCCAACTTACCAATATCAGAGTTAAAGGACTCATGACCATCGGCGCTTTTACCGAAAATGAAAATGTGGTGAGAACAGGTTTCACCACCCTGCGCCGACTTGCAGATCAAATTGAGGCTGCACATATCAGTGGTGTTGAGATGCGATTTCTGTCGATGGGCATGAGCTCAGACTATATCTGGGCAATCGAAGAGGGATCGAATATGCTGAGGATCGGGACAGCGATCTTTGGACCAAGGCAATTCTAGCGCCCTGAGAGGGCACGGAAGGGGGCATCCAAATTGAATATCAGCCCACTCGATATTAGAAACCAGATTTTCAGGCGAACTTTTCGAGGTTACGATCCTGAAGAGGTAAAGTATTTCCTGGATTCGATTGCTGACTCCATGGAAGCAATGCTGAAGGAGAAGGAGCAGCTTGAGCAGGAAGTTGCAGTGCTTCGCCATAAGGTTGAAACCTATGGCCAGATGGAAGCGACTCTGAGGGATACAATGGTTACTGCCCAGAGGGTTTGCGACGAGGCGAAGGCAACTGCTGAGCGGGAGGCTCAGAATATCATTAGCAAGGCTGAGCTTGAAGCGCAGGAGAGGATCTCACAAGCAATGCGCTCAGTTGAGGACCTGGCAAGAGCCCGGAGCGATGCCTTGAGCAAGACGCTGGCTTTGGTCGGTCAGCTCAGGAGTCTCTTTGAAGGTCAGTTGACCTTTCTGTGCAGCCTTGAGGATCAAGTAAGGAAGGTGGGTGCTGAGGAAGGGAGGGGGGTCGCGGTATGTGAGGGATCACAGACTTAAAGGCATCCGATTTTCTCTTCTCGACAACCATTTTGTAGGATAGGCTTAAACCCAATAGCGGAGGTTTGGATCAGCCATGACTGAGTCCAAAAATGTCTCAGAGTCTGAGGAGAAGTCGGCATCGATAAGGGTAAGGGTTTCAGCGAAGGCGCACAAAGGCGGAGTTGTTGGCTGGATGGATGACGGTACGCTCAAGGTGCGAGTGCTGGCTGCACCCGAGGGCGGGCGAGCCAACATCGAGCTACTTCGAGTTGTGGCGGAACAGCTCAGAATACCTGTCAGAAATATTTCCATTGAAAGTGGCAGTACTTCAACCAACAAGGTACTGAAGATTGTTGGGCTGAATGATGACGAAGTGAAAAGGAGGCTTTCAAGATGACGGATCTTAAGAAGCAGATCCTCGAAGCGAGGAATCTGGTCAAATCCAGGACATCCATCAAACCCCAGGTTGCCATCATCCTTGGTACAGGTCTGGGAGGGCTTGCTAAAGAGATCAGGCAGGGTGTGCGAATCCCCTACACTGACATACCGCACTTTCCTGTTTCGACCGTTTTGGGTCATTCCGGCGAACTTGTGCTTGGGAGACTTTCGGGCAAGAAAGTGGTGGCGATGAATGGGCGCTGCCATTACTACGAAGGCTATTCAATGCAACAGGTGACCTTTCCATTGCGGGTCATGAGATATCTTGGTGCCAGGACCTTGATCGTCTCAAATGCCGTCGGCGGAATGAATCCTTTCTACGAACGTGGGGATATTGTGCTCATAGCTGATCACATAAATCTGATGGGGGATAACCCACTGATTGGTCCAAACGATGACACTATCGGTCCAAGGTTCCCCGATATGTCTGAGCCATATAGTCGAAAGCTTCTTGATCTCGCTGAACGCACTGCTATAGATTTGAAGATCAAAATTCATCGTGGTGTATTCGTTGGTGTTGCTGGTCCCAATCTTGAGACAAGAGCCGAATACAGGTTCTTGCGGGGAATTGGAGCCGATACCGTGGGTATGTCAACCGTACCGGAAGTTATAGTGGCTCGGCACATGAACATGCAGGTGCTTGGTCTGTCAGTGGTAACGGATATGTGTTTGCCGGATGCCCTTGAGCCAGCAGATCATGTTGAGATAGTCAAGGCAGCCCAGAAGGCTGAACCCAAACTCACCAAACTCGTCAGAGAGGTACTAAGGAGGCTATGAAGCAGCGAAAACCAATCTTTGAGAGGATGCCCTCCAAGGTTGTAGCCCCCGAGATCGAGGAGCGTATCCTGACTTTCTGGGAACAAAACGGCATCTTTGAGAAGAGCATTCAGCAAAGGTCTCCTTCAAAGAGATTCGTCTTCTATGAGGGACCGCCCACGGCGAATGGCGAGCCTGGCGTGCATCATGTGATAACCAGAGTGGTTAAAGACCTCATCTGTCGCTACAAGACCATGAAAGGCTATCAGGTGCTCCGCAAGGCTGGCTGGGACACGCACGGGCTGCCTGTGGAGATAGAGGTCGAGAAGGAGCTCAAAATCCGCAGTAAGGAGGAGATCGAAAAATACGGCATTGAGAATTTCAACAAGAAATGCAGGGAGAGTGTATTCAGATACGAGCGAGAGTGGGTGCGACTTACCAGACGTATTGCCTTCTGGCTGGATCTTGATCACCCATACATAACCTGCACCAATGAGTACATCGAGTCCATCTGGCACATCTTAAAGAAGATGTGGGATGCAGGTCTTATCTACAAAGGGTATAAGGTGCTGCCGTATTGTGCGCGCTGCGGCACACCGCTTTCGAGCCATGAAGTATCCCAGGGCTATGATGAAAAGGAAGATCCATCCATCTATGTCAGATTCAAGCTCAAGCAGGACCCAGCAACCTCCCTGCTGATCTGGACAACTACACCCTGGACTTTGATATCCAACATCGCAGTTGCCGTTCATCCTGATCTGACATACCTCAAGGTTGACTATCATGGCGAACAACTCATCGTTGCCGAGGATCGGGTAAAAGCTGTTCTCGGCGACGATTTCCAGGTGGTAGGTCGTATGAAGGGGACTGAGCTGGTTGGGCTGTCCTATGAGCCTCCATTTGATTTCGTTCGAGCTGAAGGGCGTGCCCATGTTGTTGTGGCAGCTGATTTCGTCAGTGCAGAGGACGGAACCGGACTTGTCCATACTGCTCCTGCTTTTGGTGAGGACGATTACAATCTTGGAAGAGAAGAGAACCTTGCCTTCGTCAACCCCGTAAGGGACGATGGTTGTTTCAATGAAGAGATCAAGCCCTGGAAGGGTCGCTTCGTAATCGATGCCAATGACGATATCATCAGTGACCTCGACAGAAAGGGACTCCTTTTGAGAGCCGAGAAGGTCCTACATACATATCCTTTCTGCTGGCGCTGCGACTCACCGTTGATCTACTATGCCCACCCATCATGGTACGTCAAGACGACGGCCTTTAAGGATGAAATGATAGATCTGAACAAGACCATAAGCTGGTATCCCAAGGAGTATGGCTACAACAGATTCGGGCAATGGCTTGAGAACAATGTTGATTGGGCACTGAGCCGAGAGCGTTACTGGGGTACGCCACTTAACATCTGGATTTGCACCTCATGCGATAGCCAGAGATGCATCGGGAGCCTGGAAGAACTGAAAGAGCTTGCTGCTGAGATGCCTGAAGAGATCGATCTGCACCGCCCCACGATTGACGGTGTCAAGATAAGATGTTCCTGTGGTGGAATCATGGAGCGCACTCCAGAAGTCATTGACTGCTGGTTTGATACAGGTGGCATGCCCTATGCTCAATATCACTACCCATTTGAGAATGTAGATCTCTTCGAGAACCAGTTCCCGGCTGATTTTATCTGTGAGGCAGTTGACCAGACGAGGGGTTGGTTCTATTCGCTGCTGGCGATATCGACTTTCATGTCCCATCAGCCAAGCTTCAAGAATGTCATGGTTGCCGAACTTATCCTCGATGAAACCGGGCAGAAGATGAGCAAGTCCAGGGGCAACGTGATTGCGCCATGGGATGTGATATCGAGGACCGGTGCCGATCCCCTGCGATGGTATCTTTATGCCACTTCCCCTATCTGGCTGCCCAAGCGTTTCAGCATTGAGCAGGTTGTGGATGTTGCTCGCAAGATGCTTGGTACCTTGAGAAATGTTGTGGCCTTCTTCTCACTCTATGCCAATATCGATTGCTTCGATCCACGCAGTGATAGGGTGCCGGTTGGTGAACGTACACTCATGGACAGGTGGCTGATATCCAGTCTCAACTCGCTCATCACTTATGTTGATACTGAACTCGAACATTATGAGATCACGCGGGCTGCCCGGGCTATTCAGGAATTTGTGATCGATGATGTATCCGTAACCCTGGCAAGGTTGATTGCACCCTTCCTGCCTTTTGTTGCTGAAGAGATATACCGGCATCTTGTCACACCTGTGGAAGAACATGCTCAACCAAGTGTTCATCTGACCGGCTATCCTGAGGCTGACGAGTCGCTGGTGGATAAGAAGCTTGAATCTGCAATGGCTGCCGTAATGCGGAGTACGAGTCTGATAAGAGCAGCCAGAAACAGGGTCAAGATAAAGATCAAGCAGCCCCTTTCAGAGGCGCGGCTTTCACTCAAGGAGAAGGTTGACAGAGGTTACTTTGATGAATTGCTTCCTCATCTCAAGGAGGAGGTCAACATCAAGCATGTGCAATTGGATGATGACCTTTCAGCATATGTTTCATACGAGGTTACACCCAGGTATGAGAAACTCGGTCC
>JALGWB010000181.1 GCA_025774405.1 bacterium | reverse complement strand
CGGAAGGCCGTTCCTGCAAGGGTGAGGATACCGTGCTATATCGTAGTGATTGCCACTTTCGTAACAATTGTTGATCTGGTCATGGCGGGCTACACTCCTCAGCTTCACAAGAATCTTGGAATCTTCATTCCATTGATTGTTGTCAACTGCATCATTCTTGGCAGGGCTGAAGCCTTCGCCAGCAAGAACTCGGTTGGGCGGTCATTTCTCGATGGACTCGGTATGGGGCTTGGTTTCACATTTGCACTTGCCATAACGGCATCAATTCGTGAGATAATTGGGACAGGGAAGATCTGGGGGCTGGTCTTGCTAGGACAGAGTTATAATCCTGTTCTTCTTGCAGTGCTATCGCCGGGTGCTTTTATAACCCTCGGTTTGCTCATTGGCCTCTTCAATCTCTTTGAAGCCAGGAGGGGAAGATAAGCAAATGGATGTGGGCAGGCTTTTTGCAATTGCGATTGGCGCAATACTGATAAACAACTTCGTTCTTAAGCGTTTCCTTGGATTGTGTCCATTCCTCGGCGTTTCAAAACAGCTCGACTCAGCTCTGGGGATGGGCTTTGCAGTGATGTTTGTAATGACAATGGCTTCGATAGTCACATTTGGCATCTATCACTATGTGCTCGAGCCATACAACATAGAATACCTGAGAACAATAGCTTTTATTCTGGTCATTGCCACCCTTGTCCAGTTCGTTGAGATGGTCATTGAGAAGACTTCCCCAACCCTGTATAGATCACTCGGGATATATCTGCCTCTGATTACAACCAACTGCGCGGTACTTGGAGTTGCTGTGCTCAACATCGATAAATCCTACTCCTTCATCGAAACCGTCACCCATGGTTTCTCTGCAGGCATTGGTTTTACCTTAGCCTTGCTGCTGATGGCAGGGATTAGAGAGAGACTTGAGTTAGCTGACATACCTCAATCACTCAAAGGGGTGCCTATAGCCTTTATTGTCGCAGGTCTTATGTCTATAGCCTTCTTGGGCTTCGCTGGTCTTGCCGCTGAGTAGTCGCTTGGCGGCTCAAGCTGGGGGGAAAATCATGAGGTACTTGGCTTTGGTTTTGATCGTCTTTGTCGCTGGGTGTGGTGGTGCAGGCCTTGAGAAGGGCACCCAGAAGGTGAGCCTGACCTATGGTATGGCTGGTGGTCAATACCTCCAATACAAGGTCAGCACAAGCATTACCTACAACATTGCTGGCACGATAAGGCAGGCTCTGAGAGATATAACCTATTCGGTAAGGGTTGACAGCATTCATCCGGATGGCACCATCGAGAGAAGGATCAGGTTTGATGACTTCGTCATGGGTGAGATCGCTGGCGACAAGCTTGAACCTGATGCGAATGCTGAAAAATACAGGGGTGAATGGCTGTATCTCAAAATCGGTGCAGATGGGAAGTTGCTTGACTGGAAGGGCCTGGACGGTATTCGTGGCTATACGATAGCCGATGAGAACCTTAAGGATGCTATTGTGCAAACCATGGTCCAGCTTTTCCAGCCCATGGGTACTGAAGAGGTTGGCGTTGGTTCAACCTGGCAGCAGGTGATTGAAATACCGATCCGCCGACGTGGCGGAGAGATGAATCAGAAGGTGATAGTGGACTATACGGTTGAGGGTTTTGGCGAAAGAGCTGGGAGACCATGCGTCAAGATCAAGACCAAGGCAAGATATGAAGGTGAAGGTGAAGGTGAGATGGCTGGGGGTAAGAAATTCTGGATAAATGCAGTTGGTGAAGGTGATGGGGAGATGTGGTTCGATTACGTCGATGGTGTTCCTGTTGAGAGCTCAGGAACCATCACGGTGACCTCAGATTTCAGCTATGAGCGAGCCGGTAAGGAGGACGTCAAGACTCAAACGGCGACGATCGATATCGAGGAAAAGATAAAGCTGATCAAGTAGGAGCGAGTAGATTGTCAGGAGTTGTTCTTTACTCAGTCATCAGTCTAACAGTGATGGGTGCAGCATTCGGTTTTGGACTCGCCCTCGCCGCTCGCAAGTTTGCAGTTGAGCGTGATGAACGAGTTGACAGGATCGAGGACATGCTTCCAGGTGCTAATTGCGGTGGTTGCGGCTATGGCGGATGTATCGGCTTTGCGCGAGCTCTGGTCGAGGGGAAAGCTTCGCCTTACGACTGTTCTCCTGGTGGAGTGGAAACTGCCAACGCAATTGCCGAATTACTGGGTCTGGAGAAAATTGAGAAAACTCCAACGGTTGCCATGGTCGCATGCAGGGGCGGCAATCGTGTTCCTATCAAGATGAAGTATGCAGGTTTGAGATCGTGCACAGCATTGGCACTGTTGGCCGATAATCTGCACGAGTGTTCCTATGGGTGCATAGGTTTGGGTACCTGCGTTGATGTTTGTCCATTTGACGCCATCAGGCTTGTCGATGGGGTTGCCGTTGTTGATGACGACAAGTGTACCGGCTGTGGAAAGTGTATAGATGCGTGTCCAAAAGGGATCATATCGCTCGTGCCCAAAACCAAGAAGGTTAGAATAGCATGCAGTTCCCACGATAAGGGTAAGGCGGTTAAGGCGATTTGTGACGTCGGTTGTATAGGCTGTGGTGTTTGCGCCAAGAATTGTCCTGTAAACTGCATTGAGATGGTGGATAGCCTGCCTATCATCGATTACGAAAAGTGCATAAACTGTGGTATATGTGCGGCTAAGTGCCCGACCAAAAGCATAGTTGATAGGGTTGTCACGAGGCCAAAGGTCTTTATTGATAGTCAGTGCACGGGTTGTGGTGAGTGCAAGAAGGTTTGCAAATTCAAGGCTATAGAGGGTGAACCAGGAGAGCGCCACAAGGTGATCAGGGACAGGTGTATCGGTTGCGGTCTCTGCCTGGATGTCTGCCCTGAGAAGGCCATTTCTGTTGCCGGAGCTCTTGGACATCAACCTGGAAAATAAACTCCGAGAGCGCCTGACGAGCACTACCCTACCACAAAGATGAGCCACGCTGATAAAGATTCCATGGGTTTCCTGCAACACCTTGAGGAACTGAGGTGGACGATAATCTGGATATTGGTGGCTACCACCACCGGGGCACTCATTGTCTGGTACTTCTCAGATGATGTGGTTGTCTTGCTTGCCGATGATCTTATGAGAATTCTCAAGCGGACGCTTGGTCCTGGCAATTACGATCTCCATGTCTTCGAAGTCGCTGAAGCCTTCACAACACGAATCAAGCTGTCACTACTGCTCGGGCTACTTGTCACACTTCCAGTGAGCATCTACAAGATCTGGCAGTTTGTGTCGCCGGGGCTCTTTGTGGAGGAGCGACGCATGGTAGGTCCTCTCATAGCTTTGTCCACCATACTCTTCTACTGTGGCATCATCTTTGCCTATTTCGTGGTGGTCAAGCTTACCGTGACTTTTCTTTTCAGGCTAAAGCCACCCTCAATTGTGACAACCGTGAGGCTTGGAAGCTACGTCTCGTTTATTAGCAGATTTTGCCTGACTTTCGGGCTGGTTTTCCAGGTGCCGCTGGTAATGGCTTTTCTGTCTAAAGCGGGCATTGTTTCAGTAAGGTCGCTCAAGCAGGCCTGGCGCTACGTGATTGCTGGATTCTTCATACTTGCAGCGATTCTCACTCCTCCGGATGTCATCTCACAGTTGATGATGGCGGGTCCGATGCTGGCTCTTTATTGGTTGGGATACGTACTGGCGAAGATTTTCGAGAAGAGCCAGGGAACCGACAGTGGGCTTGATGCTCGAAAAGTATGAGCTTAAGATAAAGGGCACGATGCTTTGCACAAAGGAGCGATGAGGGCAAGATCAATGGCTGAAAGCAAGATAGCTTCACCTGGATTCCTCGAAGAAATCGAGAGTGAGAGCCAGCAGAAAGTGCGCGTATGTTACCAGTGTGGAAAGTGCTCGGCTGGATGTCCGGTTGGATACGCCATGGATCTGCTACCGAACCAGGTCATCAGGCTGGTCCAGCTGGGGCTTAAAGATGAGGTACTTTCATGTGCGACCATTTGGCTCTGCGCTTCTTGTGAAACCTGTGCAACAAGGTGTCCACGTGAGATCGAAATTGTGAGAGTGATGGATGTCCTGAGACGCAGATCCACCAGTGAGGGCTATACCAGCCCCGTCCGTGAGGTTCCGATTTTTGTCAGTACCTTCATCAACAATCTCAAGCGTTTCGGTCGGCTATACGAGGCTGGCTTCGTTGGTGTCTATAACCTGCTGAGTGGACATCTGACAAAGGATCTCGACAAGGTACCCATGATACTCATGAAACGGAAACTCGCATTTTTCCCGCCGCGCATAAAAGGCATTTCCAAGATCAGGGCAATGATCAGAAGAGCTGAGGAGATTGAGAAGCAGTGAAATACGCATTTTATCCGGGCTGTTCGCTGGAGTCTTCAGCTTCGGAGTATAGAATCTCCACGGAAAAAGTTGCATCATCACTTGGTATTGATCTTGTCGAGATACCGAATTGGATCTGCTGTGGATCAACACCAGCTCATATGACGGGCGAGGTCCTGAGCCTTGCTCTTTCTGCCTACAATCTTTTGCTTGCCAGCAGGATGAAAACCGAGGGTGTGATTGTAAGCTGTGCCTCGTGCTACAACCGATTGAAGCATGCCAACCATACTCTCAGGAAGGATGCAACCAAACGTGATCGGATTGCAGGAGTTCTTGATGAGCCCTATGACGGCAATGTCCGGGTAATGCATATGCTTGAGGTCGTCATGGATTTCCTTGACAAGCCAGCCTTCAGAGATTTGGTGAAGAGTGACTTATCGCATCTTAGAGTTGCAAGCTATTACGGCTGCCTCCTGGTCAGACCTCCCGAGGTGACACATTTCGA
>JALGWB010000180.1 GCA_025774405.1 bacterium | reverse complement strand
CAGAGGCACCATATCCATCGATGGATAACCCCAGTCGTACAGATTCGCCCAGACACCCGCAACATCGCCACCAGGCGCATTGGTCATATCAACACTGATTGTGACTTCATCACCGATATCAAGGATGCCGTTGTCATCGTTGTCAACAAACGACACAGTGATGTCATCAGGGTCGATCTCAGGAAGTTCATTGTCAACGGGCACTTCCTCTCCCGTGCCAGCAAGCACGAGGACATCGCTCTCGACCCAGTCATGCGAGTAGTTACCTGCATCATCCATTGAACGCACCCTGATCTTGGTGCCATCATCACCGGCAGGAAGGTCGATAGCGCCAGGAAGAATTGGAAGCCCTTCCACCCACTCATATCCATCATCCGCATTGTAGAAGAAGAAGTAGGAGAAGCGTCCGTCACCTTCCCCGCCAGCACTCCAGGCATCGTCGGTCAGGTCGATATAGCCACTGTATCCATACTGACTGGCATCGACCTCAACAGCAGCCGTCTCCCAGTTCATATCGTAGCCAGGCTCTGTTGGATCACCCATATTGACAATGATGCGGAGCCTATCGCCGACGTTTGCAATGCCATTGCTTGTTTCAAGAAGCTCGAATGTGATGGCATCAGGATCCGGTGGACCAGGGAGTTCAGTATCTACCCCAACACACTCAGCATTGCAGGCATAGACAGTATCAGCAGGATTAGCAATTGGATCGGGGAGCTTGGTCTCATTAAACCAGATCGGGCAGAACCACATTGAGCTGGAGTTACCAGCATCATCGTAAGCGGTTAGCATTACCATCGTGCCAAGCCCGCCAGGTCCCTGATCGATCGTGCCTTCAGGCACTGGGTCAATCCTGTAACCCCACTTGTATGCTGGCCCACCATCGAAACCGAAGACGAGACTCTTGGCTGCAAGCGTGTCAGCATAGTTAGAGAAGTCTGCGACTACGCTGTCAACATCACCGTCTCTGTCAAAGTAGATGGCAGTCAGGTTATCACCGACGTTGACAATGCGATCAGGCACGTTGTCGAGATAATCCCAAAGCCTCACATACGCATTGGCACAGGACATTGATGGCGGCTGGTTATCAATCGCAATTGGATCAGTTGAGCAATTGTATTCGTTGCCAACATCATCAGTCGCAGTTACTGAGAAGGTGGTATCCGCATCGATTGAACCAGCTTCAACCACACAAGTTCCAGTCCAGGAATTGGCTGCATTGAGCACAACCGTGCCTGCAGTCGGACAGACACCGGACACATCGATCATGATGGCTACCAGATCCTCGGTTCCGTCGTCGTATTCGAAAGTGAGGGTATCACCGACCGATGCAACCGTGTCAGCTCCAGTGAACGTGATGTCAATATCGGCACAATCGATTGCAGTGCCCATATTGTCGAGGGTAAGCTCAGAGCAGAAGTTCCTCCAACCGGTCGAATTGCCAGCGTTGTCCCACACGCAGAAGTCAGCGCAAAGGGTCTCACCGTCAATCGAACCAGCGGCGATCGCATATGGGCTACCCGTACCAGCATCGGGCCAGTAGTTACGATAGATTCCTCCCGAAGGATTCCAGTAGAGCATTATTGTTGTGTCGGGATAGGTCGGATCGATTGAGGAAGCAAGTACCTTAACGGAGTCGATCTCGGTATCATCCCAGACCTCGTCTTGGGCTCTCCACTCAAAAATCAGCGAGTCACCAACGGTGACGATGCCATCACCATCGACATCACCGTCAACACCAAAGGTCTCGGGATCATCCCAGAACATGATGCTCACGTTCTCAGCGCTGATGGTAGGTATCTCGTTGTCGTACTTGACGCCGATGCAGGACGGGATGATACCGATGTTACCAGCATCGTCCTCGACCTTGACTTCGAAGTAGACCGAATCCTCATCGGTATCGAGGACACAGAACTTACTGTCAGCAACTTCAACCCTTGCATGGCCTGTGTAGTTCTTGTCACCAGCAACAGGGTCATCGCCCAGCGTGCCATCATCATACAGAATCAAGCTGTCCACACAGAATGGATCGTTGATCATCCAGACGTTCTCAACCTCATCAACACCAAGAGCATCACCAAGGTTGGCATGGGCCACAATCTTATCCCTGGTTGTGTAGTCATCGAGAGGATCGTCGTTGCCATTCTCGTCGTAGATGTTATTGGTTGGCTGACCAACATTGGCATAGCCTGTATAGCTGGCAACATCCTGTGCAATCTCTACATATATATAGGCATTTGCAATGCAGCTATCAGGATCGATGGCTGGAATCTCATTATCAACCGCAAGCGAAGAGTCCTTGGGCCCAACCACCATACCATTACCCGCGTCGTCAAAGAGCCAGACATAGGTTATGATCGAGTCCTGGTCATAACCGTATGGTGAAGGCGGTGACGCGAGAACATCGACCGAATCACTTCCCCAGACAGGGCTCAGGGCGTGCATCGGGCTTACGTAATCCCAGCCCAGCGGTGTGGAAGTGGTATCTGCCTGGTTGAAGCCGATATTCATCATGTCGGCAAAACCGTAGGTAAGGTCATTTAGATCATCAAGACCCTCAAGATCAATCTTGACCTGCACCCAGTCAGGCGTCAGATTATCAATGCTTGCCGGATTCAGGAAACTTGGATCACCGGCATTGTCCATATCGGCAAGGAAGGTGATGTCATCGACAGTGACACTGTCGGTCGGTGAATCATCAACAATGTAGTCAGGAATCTTGTTATCAATACCTGCGTCGATGACATTGGTGAGCGTACCGAAGTAGGTTGTATCACCTGAATCGGAGATCCACTTCATTGCGAGCTGCTCACCAGTATCAACATCCGTCGAACCAGGCAGAATCGGGAAAGCATACTGCCAAACATCGGTGACACCATTATCCTCGGTGGGACAATCAATTGAGGCATACCAAGGATTGGTGACAATCCACCAGCCAAGCGAGTCAACATCCGGCTGGCTGGTATCCGAATAGGCATTACCCAGGATTCCCGCACTCCAATAGATATGGTAGATATCGTCGTTACCGTTGGCATGCGAGAGTCTTCGCATGTCAAGGAAGGCATATAAGGTATCAGGTGCGAATCCAAACAGACTTGTCGGGTTGAGGATATTGTCAGGCAAACCGAAGACAGCACCCAACCCTGCGCTATCCGTCATTGCAAGATAGTAGTAGTCCTCAGCCTCAAGGAATTCAGCACCCGTACCCCCTGGATCAGAGAGGATTGCATAGGTGGTATGGTGCGTATCATAGTTCACTGGAGTACCACCCTGATCCTCTGGCACCTCAGTGCTCAAGGTATCAATATCGTAAGGGAAGAGCGAATCTGGATAGAGAATGTTAACCGCAGTAATGAGCGCACTCGGATCGGTGTGTCCGATGTAATCGCAAGGCGTGTTGTCTATCCAGTATATGCCTCCATCCCGCACAATGAGGGTATCGGTATAGATCGAGTCCGGCGGCAGATACTTGTACGTCTCGAACTCGAAATGATCACACGTGTCACACATACTGGTACAGCAGATACCCAGTGTATCCGAAATCGTGAAGCTGAAGAGAGTATCGGTTCCATCGGTGAGATAGCACAGGCTATCCGTCCAGGCGGTATCCGGTAGGAGTCCGGTAACACTACCTGTTACGATCCAGGCACCCGCGACCAGTGTATCCATGCATACGGTCCAGTGCTCATCCTTTATAAAGGTAGTATCCGGATCGTAGATCTGAGGCAGAGTCATCTCAGCATAGCCAGTGCCGCTGCATGACGGAACAAACGCGGGAGTAGTTGCATATGCAAGTCTCCCCGGGAAAGTATAGAGTGTCTCAGCCTCGCTGCCTCCATACTTCCTCATGTCTGCAATGACATAGAGGATGCTGTCAGCAGGTGACACATTTACTTTCACAACAATCGTGTCACCAATGCTTACCATCCCGTTACCGAGTGCTCCAGTAGGTTCTTCGTCACCCACCAGAATTATCTCGGCAGAGTTGATATTCACCGTCGCCTTTGAGGTGGAAGCAAGACCCACCACCATGAAAGCGGCAAAAGCAACAACCAAAAGCTTCCTTGTCATCGAACGGAGGTCCATTTCTCCTTTCCTCCTCTCTTTTGTTGACCTTTCCAAGCCTTCGACTCCACGACCAGCAAAATAAGAAAGCAACGAACCGAACCAAACCAATACATTAGAAATATGAGTGCATTTACTCACAGCTCACTACCCCCTTACTTTGACAGTCCTGAGGTCGAAGGCAACTCGGGATCCGTTGAGCGAATCCTTCGCCTTCGTCACCTTTCTTCCTTCGCAGTTCCATCGCCGATAACAAAGTCTTCCTGCGAGCGACACTGAGCATCCACCTTCCGGTTCTCCCTGGTGAAGGTCTCTCGCAGCGAAACTCAACTCCCTCCTTTCAACGACAACTTTCCTTAAAGGGAATCTTCTCAAAAATTTTCGAAACCATGCCACACGCGCCCACAAGTTGTCAAGTCGAAAAATCTACAATCATCTATCCCAGACTAATTCGACCATGTTCGGTTCAAGGTCGGTTGCCAAACTATCATAGCCCAGAAGAACCTGTCAAGAAAAAAAACTTTCTGCAACCAAAATTAGCAATTTCCCAATCCTGTGAAATCATCGCCACTTCAAACGCTCCCTTTGAGCTATTCATGTGAGGTGTTCGGCAACTCGCTGTCAGGTCTTTAGTAAAAAAATCTCTAGCCATCACTGCCGCCCTTTTTGCTACGTGTTCGCCGCCGTTTTAGGTTACTGGCTGATGGCTGCGGCTGGGCTTGATCTTGCGTTTGCTCAGATGGTGCTGTCTCCTTTGGAGCTTCTTCCGAAGCCCTCCCCTTCTCTCGGGCTTCACGCTCAACTTCGTCCACATAGTTCATCCTTAGCTCCAGCAGGGTGGTATCGAGAAGCTGCTCAAGTTCCTTGGAGAGATTACCCGTTGTCTTGGCTTTGAGCATGTCAAGTGTATCGATGGAGAAGCGCGCCTGCTCCAGGTTGCGTTCAATCTTACCGGTTATCGGGTTCATGAGCTTTCCCATCTGTTGGAGAGCTGCATTCTTGAAGACCAGTACAAGGTTGACGAACAGAGCATCCTGTTTCGCTTGATCGTCCACCATAGTAACCCTCTAACCTCCAGTTTTGTTTTTGAAGCTGCCTAGAGCAACCTCCATTTCCTTAAAGAATGCTTCAGGAGGTTTGTAACCGACTATGCGATGAATCTCACGACCGGTGTAATCTATGAAAAGGATTGTAGGCAAACCTGTTATTCTGTAACGCTGCACGATCTCTCTTTCCGTATCAGCATCTATCTTGAGGTTGACAAATTCCTTTGACTTACTGACAACATTCCCATCTGTGTAGGTGTCACTGTCCAGACGGTGACACCATCCGCACCAATCGGCATAGAAGTCAATCATCACAGGCCTGTTTTTCTCCTTCGCAATCTTAAGTGCTTCCTCGAAGGAATTCATCCAGGCAACTTGCAAGGTACCTCGACTGCGCTCTTTCTCGCATGCAACGAGCAGCAAACTGAGTAAGACTACTATACACAAAGAAATGACTTTCCTCATCCTTATCCCCAGAGATTTTGAGTTCACAGTACATACCCAGAGGCAAACCAGAGAGACTTCAAAGAGCAGGGCTGCAAAGGAAACTATCAAAATCGATCTCATCGTGTCAAGCTCCTTCTAATCGCCTGCTAGGTTTTTTGTTGACTTGAATTTGGCAAAGTGATAAAGTGCCGACGGCTTGTCAAAAAACAGAGCAGGCAAATGATGAGCGGAAAAATTCTTTCGTCCGACAAAGAAGGAGGTGGTCAGATAATTGGGTGCGCATCCCTGCAGATGCAATTCAATCCATGGAAATCGATTTAGGATTTCCCCTCAAAAAAACAAAGCAAGGGGAGGAGTGACCATGCATAAACTCGGTTTCGTTCTCGTCTGTGCGGTCGTGGCTCTCGCTGTGTCGGCGGCCTTCGCCAACGAACGGCGGGTTGGTCTCGGGGTATCGGCCGGCGGAGCCCTTCTGAGAGGTGCCGACGATGATGGCACAAAGTTCGAGGAACGTGCCAAATTGGGTCCAATGGGACAATTCATATTAAGGAAAGCCATAAGCGATCACTGGTCGCTCGGACTCAACATCGGCTACGGTTGGAACTATGACGATGAAAGCAATGCTTTCAGAACCAACCTGATTCCCGTTGATCTCAACGCTATTTATACCTTCATGCCGGAGAAAGGGACGAGCCCGTATGTCTCAGGTGGATTCGGCGTTGTCCACTGGGATGCGAACCACCGGCCCTCGGGTACAGACCTCGAGGATGAGCGAGATCCGGCATTCTGTGCTGGTGCGGGTGTTGAGATCTTCATAAGCGAATTCATGGCACTCGACATCGGTGGGAAGTTCCGCTACATGCTCACCGATGACAAGGATCTCATTGGCAACAGTTATATGGGCACGGGACTGGCCAGCAACGATCGCTACCTCTGGTATTTCGCCGCTGGCATAACCTGGTATCCAGGCAAGCCTAAAGACACCGATGGGGACGGCGTGCCTGATAGGAAGGATAAGTGTCCTGACACACCAATGGGTTGTAAGGTGGATGAGGTTGGATGCGAGATCGACTCTGATGGCGACGGTGTCTGTGATGGGCTTGACAGATGCCCTGATACGCCAAAGGGCGCAGTAGTCGACAAGCGGGGCTGTCCCAAGGATTCGGATGGCGACGGTGTTTATGATGGCATCGATCAGTGTCCTGACACACCGAAGGGTGCTAGAGTGGATGAGAAGGGTTGCCCGAAGGACTCAGACGGTGATGGCGTTTTCGACGGTATCGACAGGTGTCCTGACACGCCTAAGGGTGTAGAGGTTGATAAGTTCGGGTGTCCGAAGAAGCCTGATCTTTCTGAGCTTGAAGGTATCCTCTTCCAGTTTGATAAGTACGACGTCATTCCCTCACCCAATCGGGTTCTGGACAGAGCCGTCGAAATCCTTAAGGCCTATCCAGAGGCCAAGATTGAGCTCCATGGCCACACCGACAGCATCGGTTCTGAGGAATACAACATGAAGCTGGGATTGAAACGAGCCGAAGCTGTCAAGAAGTACCTGATTGATCACGGCATCAACCCTGACAACATAGCTACCAAGAGCTTTGGTGAAACCAAGCCAGTGGCTCCGAACGATACCAAGGAAGGGCGGCGGCAAAACCGTCGAGTTGAATTCCACCTGGCTGACTAAGCGAAAGGACAACAAGCGAGGGGGCACCCGGTGGTGCCCCCTCTTTCTCTTTGGCTCACGTATCCCCACACTGTCGTTGCTCCGAAAGAAGTCACCATTCCGGTGTCAAAAGACTTAAAGGCAGGAGGCAACTGGAAGGACGAAGGCCTTGACCCCTTCTTCACGATGAATCTCCTTCATCCTGCCAACAGCCTTAAGGATCGCTTCCTTTTCGTCAGCATCGACACATATCAGGTACATGGTGTTGGTTCCAGGCCAAACGTGACTACCCAATCTTGGTTCAGACTCCTCACCAACACCGTGAATGCTGGGGATGCGAGTAAAATGACGCATGCCTGCTTCCCTGAGCGCCTGCGCCATCTCCTCCTCAATTGAGGAATTGAAGATGAGAATTATGAGCTCGTGTGCCATTGTCTCATCTGCTCCTGGGCCTCGCTGCTAACCGCTGCCTGAACTGCTCAAATGCGGTATAGACAACAGGAATAATAACGAGCGTGAGCACCGTTGAAGTGGCAAGTCCACCTATGACCGCTCTGGCAAGCGGTGAGTTAAGCTCCGAACCCTCGCCCAGGCCGAGTGCCATAGGAGTCATAGCGAGCATGGTTGTAAAAGCAGTCATCAGGATCGGACGCCTTCTCGTCTTCGCAGCAGTGATAACAGCCTCCTCAAGTGACATACCTCGGGCTCTCAAGAGATTTGTATAGTCAACAAGAAGTATAGCATTGTTGACTACAATGCCTGCAAGCATGATCACCCCGATCAATGAATTGATGCTTAAAGTTGTCCGGGTAGCCAGCAGCATCCATGAAACCCCTATGAACGAAAGCGGTAATGAGAACATTATGATGAATGGGTGAAGCAAGGATTCAAACTGGGAAGCCATTACCATATATACAAGGAATACAGCGCCAACCAGTGCCAGCCCCAGCCATCTGAATGACTTCCGCACCTCCTGTGCCTCGCCTGCTATCTCTGCCGTGAAGTCAGGCGGCACATGGACTCTGGTGAGTTCGCGCCTCAGGTCGCTGACAATGCTGCCAAGATCACGCTCACCTGTCAGGTTGCCAGTGACTGTAACAAGTCTCTGCTGACGTTTACGTTCTATCTCGACAGGACCAGACGTGACCTCAAGATCGGCGACTGCAGCAAGTGGTATCGGGTTCTGCGCAGGCGTCGGTACAAGAACGTTCATGAGATCCTCAAGTGAATGACGCTTGCCCTCAGGCAATCTCACCCTGATTGCATATTCCTTACCGGATTCCCGGTAATAGCCTGCAACACTTCCCATGATGGCTGTCTGAACTGCACAGGCTATGTCGCTAACTGTGAGTCCATAGTAGGCAGCTTTTTCGCGATCAATAATCAGGCGAGTCTCAGGTTTGCCTTCCTGACGACTTATCCTGACGTCAGTGGTTCCAGGAATGTGCTCGATTATATCCTTGACCTGCAGCGCAAGCTTTCTGGCAACGTCGAGGTCATGGCCATAGATTTCAACAGCAAGCCTGGCACCTCCGAACATCATCTGCGTAAAGACATCGGCCTCGAAATAAGCCTTGGTGCCCGGCACCTCCATGAGTGGTCTCCTCAAAGCCAATCTTATCTCCTCATCGCTTCTGTTGCGCTTGCTCAGAGGAACAACCTGAAACCGAACCCTTCCCATGTGACTGCCTGTGCCACCAAACATCGCACCGAAGCCGGACCCCTGTCCGACCCTGGAAAACATGGTCTCAAGCTCCGGCACCTTATCCCTGACAATCTGTTCAACCCTCTCCACTGCACGTTCGGTTACGCCAAGTCTGGTTCCAACGGGCATCTCGACAGTTATCTGAAACTCACCGGGTTCAGTCATCGGTGTGAACTCAACCCCGACAAACCACAGTAACATAAGTACACTGACAACGAGAATCGCCGCTGCGATAACAACCGTCAGCACCTTGTTGTGAAGAGCCCATCTGAGCAATCTCTCAAATCCACCAGCAAATGGCTGGGCAGCTGCCCTTGCTCTGGTTCGCTTGATCCTGAGAATCCTCGAGGCAAGAAGCGGAATAAGGGTAAGTGCAACAAGCAAGGAGCAAACGAGTGCGAACACGACGGTGAGTGCCATGTCCCGGAACATGATGCCAGCTATGCCGGGAACAAAAACGACTGGCAGGAAAACGGCAACCGTTGTTAGCACGGATGCAGTGATTGCGTTAGCTACCTCGCCAGTG
>JALGWB010000179.1 GCA_025774405.1 bacterium | reverse complement strand
CCTACAGTCACCGTAATCGCGTGTCTGGGACACTTAGTGCATTCAAGGCACTTGATACACTCGGGTGAATCGAGTTGCCTTACGACATCGAGGTCAACAGGACAAAGCCGATTGCACAGACCGCAGTTGTCACACTTGGTCTTGTCGTAATGCATCCTGACCAGGCTTATGCGATTGAAAAGTGAAAAAATCGCGCCGAGTGGGCAGAAGGCTCTGCAAAAAGGACGTTTGATGAAAACCATTGCTCCAAGAAATGCTGCCAGAATTGCCATCTTCGTCCAGAAAAGCCAGCCTATCATCGATCGAACATCCAGACCTGCTAAATCAGGTGAACGCGAACTGCCTGCTGCCGCCCAGGGGATCGCCCCTTCAACTCCACCGGCGGGACAGAGTTTTGAGAACCAGGGATCCATGAGAAACCACGGCAACAAGATGACAAGACCAACCAGTGAAACATACTTGAGATAGGTCATCCAGTGAGGAAGACCAACAACCCTGCGCGAGATCTTCTTGACAATGTCCTGGAGAAAGCCAAATGGGCAGAGCCAGCCACATGCCATCCTTCCCACTCCTGCTCCCACAAGCCCCAGGAATCCCAAAAGGAAGAAAGGAAATTGATGCCGACCTGCGAAATGCTGAAGGGTTCCAATGGGGCATGAGGTAAAGGCACCAGGACATGCATAGCAATTAAGGGTTGGAGTGCAGTAGCCTTTGAGAAAACCCTGATAAATAGTGATGTTTAGGTAACCGGGCAGGTAGGCGTTGTTCAGTATCGTTGATGCTGCTTGCCATAGTCTCCGCTTCATGTCCACTCACGAAAGGAATCACCCGATTCCTATGCAGGATAGTCAGAGAAAGCGGCCATTTGAGAAGATATCCGCAATCTCGTCGAAATGGATACCAATCAAGACCAGCAAGGAGAAGACAGCAATAAGAACAATTATTATGAGCCTCGAGTTTCTATGAGGAACAGAAATGCGGCCGCGCTCCGGGAAACCTGGGGAAATCTTCTCAGGCTGTGTCAATCAGTAACCTCATCCTTACCGTGGTCGATCTTCTTCAGAGCATCTTCGTAGTTCCAGTTCGGACTCCACTTAGGTGTATGACATCTGCGGCAGACACTTTCGGGAACAAGCGGCATTGAGCCGTCACGTCGGTGCTTGGTTCCCATACCATGGCATGCCTCACACTGGACATTCCACATTTCCGGTCTCACATCGGTTGAATCACGCTTGGCCTCGATCTCATAACCTGTCGTGTGACAGGGTAAGCAGGCTGGATCATTCCACCTATCATCCTTAGCAAGGGTGGCAAATGCCTGGGCATGGGGCAGTTCTAACCATCGCTCATAGATGCCCGGATGGCAGGCTTTGCATGTCTCCCATCCCAAATAGCCGTTGGCAGCCAGGACCTCGCGACGCCTCGGTATAGTTGGGAATCTATACTTACGCTTTGCAAGCAAACGCTCGCGCTGCTTCTCGCGTTCCTCGCAGGAGGTCACATAACGATCAACCTTCTCGTTGATCCTACCCTTCTTCTTGAGGGTGTGTGTAGTACCATCGAAGGCAATGATGTTGTTATGGTCATCGAGTGCAAGAACCATTGTACCGATTGAGCTACTCTTGCTGCCAGGCTTCATCACTATGGTTTCGCCGACCTTCTGAGGCATCGATGTGCGGTCACCGCCATGACCAACAAGGATCACATCCAGCTCAGGTACCTGTTTAGCCAGCTCACGGGCATTAGCAAGCCCGATGTGGGCAAGCGCGATGATAAGGTCTGCCTTCGACTGAAGCTCTGGTAAGTACTTCCTCACCGCCTCAACGTAGTTGGTCACGTAGAGATTCTCAAGTTCCTCGAAGACTCCAACGCGCCTTGGATCATTGTCAAGCAGTCCAAGGAAGCCGATGCGAACACCTTCAACCTCTTTCATCAGATAAGGCTTGAAAAGCAGTGTGCTATCGCTGCCCTTGTAGAGGTTGGCACAGACGACGTTCAGCTTTCCTTGCTTGACCTCCTCAAGCAGAAAGTCAAGTCCATAGTTTAGCTCTCGCTCACCGATGGCAACAACGTCATAGCCAACAGTTCGCATATAGTCAACTACGACCTTGCTTCTGGTCCTTTCCTTTCTTGGTACCCTGTTGCCAAAAAAGTCTCCTACATCAACAACAATGAGATTGTCATATTCTGCTCGAAGTGAATCAATGAAGCCAGCCCGCCGGGCCAGACCGCCTTTATCCTTAGCGTGTCACCCACAGGGTTCGAGCTCACCCTCGGTATTTGTGGTAATCGCAAACATAAGACGCTTGGCTTCCTGGCTCGCTGTCGTCCCCAAAAGGAGGATGAGCAATAGAGCAAGCACAAATCCCGGCCTGAACCACCTCATACCATTGCCTCCTGCTCGACTTACCCGCCTGCCAATAATCTATTGTAACAACCACGGGGCACTGTGTCAATTCCGACCTGCGAGTACAATTTCTCCTTTTCTGCGTGTAACGACAATAGCTGCCCCTGCAAACATCAAAATATCGCGAATAAGCAAATCAAGCGCGATTGTATGTCCGCCGTCATCTATTGTGAAGCAGCCGCAGCTTATGTCAAGTCCTCGATAAAGGGCACTCGATAGAGCCACGATGAAAACCGCCAGCATTACACCTATCATGAGAGCGCTACCGCGCCAGAAGACACCAACAATGAGCAGAATTCCACAGATAAGCTCGAGCCAGGGCATCACGATCGCCATGAGATTGATCGCCCAATAGGGAAGCATCCTGTAATTATAGATTGCTTCAGCAAAGCCACCGGGATGAGCAATCTTGCTCTTTTCGAACTCGAAAACGAACTTGAGAGTTTCAACTTCAAAGCGCAGACCGATAGCAGCTGAGATGAAAACGATACCGAGCACAATCCTGATTCCCAGTACAACAAACCTGTTGGAAAACACCCTGCTTACACTTTCCATCTCATCTAGACTCCTCGATCGGCAAGCCCGCCTCAAGCCACGCTTCAAACCCACCACGAAGGACATAGACATTGGTGCATCCCATCTCAATCAGTCTGTCGGCAACCACACCCGCCTGCCCCTGAGTGGTGCTGGAAGCGTATGTGATAAGATAAGAGTCCGTTTGAGAAAGCCAACCAAGATTGGCCACATTGCTGGTTGGTTCAATGTTGAGTGCGCCTTCAATGTGCTGACGAACAAAGATCTCGCGGGAGCGGGCATCGATGAAGACTGCCCTGCCTTCGTCGAAAAGGCGCCGGGCATCCTCGATTCGAATCAACTCCGCCTTTGTCGAAACAGCAAAGTCCTCAGGTGAAGCAATCAGGGGTATCCTGTCCTCCCTGAGCGCATTCATGCCAATACCAAGAGCGGCTGCAGCAATCGTAACTATCAGGGCTTCTCTTGCTGTTGCTGTTACAAGCGGCCTCACCTTACATTCCTGATATATCCGGTGACGTCAACCTCTATGGGTGCCTCATCAGGGCAATCGGTCTCGATGATCAGCTTCCCGGAGACCCGACCCCGCGGAGCATCCTCTTTGACTTTGAGCCTTATCCTGCATGAGCCATCTTCCAACCTGGTTATCTCGGCAATAATACCATCGATCGTACATCTGGCCTCCGGTACACTGAACTCCCTTCCGTCAACAGCGTACACCCTGACCGTTTGATTCACATAGGTGCCCGCCAGCGTCGAACCAAATGCAATGACATCGGGCTCTGCAACTATATGCCCTGCGAAGCTTGCAGTCACAGGTACTCTCACTTGCTCCCTCAAACTGTCAGAGGTCAGAACTGTAACAAATCCAGCAAACCTGCCGCAACTTTGAGTGTTGGAGGCAATAATCAAGAAGTCATGGGTGGTATCACTGCTCGCACCCACATCCTTAACAATTATGCAGGAGGTATCGGAATAGGCATCGAGCACATTGACAGGCTTGCGGGAAGGCAGGTGAATCCTCAAGTCGAGGGTGTCACTTGCACCCTTGCACAGCGTACCAAAAATAAGCGACCTTGGCTCAGGCTCCGGTCCAACTTCGACCTTCCCCCTGAAAGCGAGCAACACCTCCGGGGTCTGGATATCAGTAGTTGTGAGCCTTACAAACTCGGTGAAGTGATCTCGCCTCTCATACCCCATGGGATCGAAGAAGACAACAACTCTGCCGCGGCTATGAGGTGGAACCACCTGTGGGATGATCTCAGCTGTGGTACAATCACACGACGGTTCTACGTCAACGAAGTGAAGCGTATCATCGGAAGCATTCTCAAACTCAAATACAAGCCGCTGAGGTTCATCACGGTAAATTGTCGTGAGGTCAATCTCATCCGTGGTGAAGATGACACTAGCCTGGCATTCAACTGCGACCAGAACGGCGATAGCAACTGTGCAAATGAGCGTAGTCCAGCTTCTCATCAACCTCTTTAACATTTCGAGCCGCTTCAGGTTCCGCTTCTTGGTGACTTCGCCGACGCCTATCGGTTGATCTCTTCCTTCAGAGTCTTGCCGGGATGGAATGCCGGCGATCGGCGTGCGGCTATCTGGATAATCTCGCCGGTTTGCGGATTTCTACCCGTCCGAGCCTTTCTTTGGCGAACCTCAAATGTCCCAAATCCTGCCAGAGCGACCTTTTCACCCTTCTTGAGGACTGAGGCGATGATCCCCTTCTCCGGCGATGGACTGAAGATAGTATCGACAACTCGTTTGGCCTGAGTCGGTCCCAGCTTGGTTCTTGCCTGGACAGCATCGATAAGTTCCTGCTTGTTCAAGGCTTCTCACCTCCTTCTTGGCTTCTTCAAACCTACGCTGTGCCTCTCCTCGATGTCAACACAAAACTACGGGCTT
>JALGWB010000178.1 GCA_025774405.1 bacterium | reverse complement strand
CAATAGTAAAGACCATGGTTGAGAAGACCAATCTCAACGAACCGATTGAGCCATCAAAGATACCCGTCACCCAGCGGGCTCTCGTAATAGGTGCTGGAATCACCGGAATCCAGGCAGCTCTCGATATAGCCAATGCTGGCTATGAGGTCGTGCTTGTGGAAAAGGAACCATCCATAGGTGGACACATGGCACAGCTGTCAGAGACCTTTCCCACACTCGACTGCTCCCAGTGCATTCTGACTCCGAAGATGGTTGAGGTGAGCCAGCATGAACGCATCCAGCTTCATACGTGTTCCCAGGTCGAAGAGATATCAGGTTACGCTGGCAATTTCACAGTCAAGATCAGGAGGAAGCCAAGGTTCATTGATACCCAGGCCTGTACAGGTTGCGGCGATTGCTGGACCTACTGTCCGGTCAGGAACATTCCAACCATAAGACCGAAGCCCTCAGTCAGAGACAAACTCGAGCCGGGATTGCTTGAGAAGCTTGAAGCGATCCTTGATCGCCACAACTCAAGTAGGGATAACATAATAGCGATTCTCCAGGACATAAGCGATGAGTATAACTGGATCCCGAGGGAAGCCTTAACCTACGTTGCGGAGTGTCTTGACCTACCACTCTCCTACATGTACCGCATCGCATCTTTCTATACCCAGTTCAGTCTTTCACCGAGAGGCAAGCATCTGATAAGGGTTTGTTTGGGAACTGCATGCTTCGTTAGGGGCGCACCCAGAATACTTGAGCAACTCGAGCGTGACCTGGGAATCGCGCCAGGTGAGACAACCGAAGATGGTCTCTTCACATTGGAGACCGTCAACTGCCTTGGTGCCTGTGCCTTAGGACCGCTCGTGGTCGTCGATAGTGACTATCACGGAAAGGTTGATACAGTCTCAATCGGCGATGTCATCGACAGATATCGGGATAGTGAGTCATGAAGCTCAAAACCTTAGATGACCTCGAAGCCCATAGGGAGCAGATCTGCAGCTCCCGCGATGGCTCCAAACGCATTGTTCTTGTCTGCTGCGGCACAGGCTGTACAGCCTCTGGAGCCGGCGAGGTGCTTTCGAGATTCAATGAAGCCATCGCTGCGAGTGGACTTGAGAAGGTCGAGGTCAAGGCGACAGGCTGCCACGGTTTCTGCGAGCGCGGTCCACTGGTCGTAATCCGCCCTCCCGGCATCTTCTACCAGGGTGTCAGCCCGGATGATGTGGATGAGATAGTCAGGGAGACCCTAATCGAGGGAAGACCGATCGAGCGACTACTCTACAGCGATCCGTCGACCGGTAAGAAGGTCGAACTTGAAAGCGATGTGCCATTCTACAGCAAGCAACAGCGGGTGCTCATGAAACATAACGGTTCAATCGATCCAACGAGCATTGATGACTACATAGGTACGGGTGGTTACACAGCTCTTGCCAGAGTGCTGTCCTCCTACTCACAGGAGAAAGTGATCGATGAGATCGAGAGATCGGGATTGAGAGGCAGAGGAGGAGCTGGCTTTCCCACCGGGAGGAAATGGCGTAGCGCTTATGGTCAGCCTGACAGCATCAAGTATGTCATCTGTAATGCTGACGAAGGGGATCCTGGGGCTTTCCAGGACAGAAGCCTCTGCGAGGGGAATCCTCATCTCATACTGGAAGGGATGATGATCGGAGCTTTCGCAATCGGCGCCCGGCAAGGCTTCATCTATGTTCGAGCTGAGTATCCACTTGCATGTGAGCGACTGTCGATAGCCATTGAGGCAGCAAGAGAATATGGACTTCTGGGAGACAATATCCTCGGAACCGACTTTTGTTTCGATATCTCGATAAAGAAAGGTGCAGGAGCGTTTGTCTGTGGTGAAAGCAGTGCCTTGATCGCTTCGATTGAAGGAAGAGCGGGCGAACCAAGACCCAAGCAGACCCATGCGACTGAGAAGGGGCTCTGGGGGAAGCCAACGGTTATTAACAATGTAAAGACCTGGGCATCGGTTCCGTATATCATCAACAATGGTGCTGATTGGTTCGCAAGCATAGGCACTGAGAACAGCAAGGGCACCATGATCTTTTCGCTTGTCGGCAAGGTCAACAATACAGGTCTGGTTGAGATACCGATGGGTACGACTCTCAGGCACCTGGTCTACGAGATAGGTGGCGGCATAAGGGGTAACAGGAAGCTCAAAGCTGTCCAGACAGGTGGTCCTTCTGGAGGCTGTATACCTGCTGAGCACATTGATACCCCAATCGACTATGAAGAACTCACAAAGCTCGGTTCGATGATGGGTTCAGGCGGTTGCGTTGTCATGGATGAGTCCACATGCATGGTCGATGTTGCGAGATATTTCCTGGAGTTCACAGTCGGTGAATCCTGTGGCAAGTGCACCCCTTGCCGTGAAGGCAATGCCCATATGCTCGACATACTCACCCGCATCTGCAATGGCAAAGGTTCAGAGGATGACCTCGAGACCCTTGAAGAGCTGGCTGAGGCTGTTGCTGACGGATCGCTCTGTCAGCTGGGTAAGACTGCACCAAATCCTGTTCTCACGACATTGAAGTACTTCAGAGACGAATACATCGCTCATGTTCGTGATCATAGGTGTCCTGCCGGGGTTTGCAGAGCTCTCATCACCTATCGCATTGATCCGGAGAGGTGTACTGGCTGCACAGCCTGTGCCAGGGCATGTCCCCAGCAAGCGATAGATGGTAAAGCCAAACAAGTGCACAAGATAGATACTTCAAAGTGCAACAGATGTGGCATTTGCATGGAAGTCTGTAAGTTTGAGGCTGTAATCGTAGAATAGCTGGAGTGCCATGATTAAGCTCAAAATCGATGGACAGCAGGTTGAGGTCGAGGACGGGACCACAATCCTTCAGGCAGCCAATCTTCTGGGTATTGAGATACCGACGCTTTGCTACCACCCGGCAGTTGAGCCATATCAGGTCTGCAGGGTTTGCCTGGTTGAAGTGCGTAAGGGATCCCACTCAAAACTTGTGCCTTCCTGTGGCTACAAGGTTGAAGATGGGATTGAGGTACTGACGCGAAGTGAGCGGGTACTCAAGCGCCGAAAGACTATTGTTGAGCTCATCCTCGCCCAGGCACCTAACTCCGAGCGCATCAAGGCTCTCGCCGCCGAGCTCGGCATAGACAAGCCAAGATTCCCGAAGCGTCGTCAGACCGAATGCATCCTCTGTGGGCTGTGCGTGGAGATGTGCAACACGGTTATGGGCATCGGAGCCATATCATTTGCCAAGCGTGGCATCAATCGTGAGGTTACCACGCCCTATGGCACTCAAAGCGATATCTGCACCCGTTGCGGTGCATGCGCCTTCGTTTGTCCGACCGAATGCATTGATGTTGGCGAAATAGCCGGTGAGCCAGCCAGACCCATCCCGTCTGAATTCGACGAGGGACTCACGAGCAGATCCTGCATCTATCTACCCTTCCCCCAGGCGGTTCCCAACAAACCGATTATCGATGCAACCAATTGCATTTACTTCAAGACTGGAAGGTGCAGGGTGTGTGAGTCGGTTTGTCAGCCCAGAGCGATCGATTTTGGGCAGCAGGATCAGGTAAGCGAGGAAAATGTTGGAGCAATCATCATTGCGACAGGCTATGAGCTCTACCCCATCTCGAAGATATCTGAATATGGTGGAGGAAGATATCCGGATGTCATCGATGGGCTTCAGTTTGAGCGCTTGCTTTCAGCATCGGGACCAACCCAGGGAAAGATAGCAAGACCTTCGGATGGCAAGGTCCCGAAACGTGTTGCGTTTGTCTCCTGCGTTGGCTCGCGTGATCCAGAACATCACCTGCCCTACTGCTCCAAGATATGCTGCATGTACATGGCCAAACATGCCTTGCTTTACAAGGAACATGTTCCCGACGGTGAGGCTGTGATTTTCAATATTGACGTGCGAACATCAAGCAAGGACTATGAGGAATTCTACACCAGAGCCAAGCAGGAAGGCAATGTGCTCTACATAAGGGGCAAGCCATCAAGAATAATGCAAGATGGTGATGGGCTTGTGGTGTGGGCTGTCAATACCCTCACTGGCAAGCAAATCCGTGTCAAGTGCGATATGGTGGTTGTCTCGATGGCAATCGTACCCACCAGGGAGACAATCGAACTTACCAGGTGCTTGAGAATCCCAACCAATCAGTATGGCTTCATGGCTGAAGTACATCCAAAGCTGCGTCCGGTTGAGTCGCTCGTTCGTGGATTCTATCTTGCAGGTTGCGCCCACGGTCCAAAGGACATACCCGAATCGGTTGCTCAGGCTTCAGCTGCAGCTGCCAAGACTCTCGAGATGTTCTCCAAGGGTGAGCTTACGTCTGAGCCCCTTGTTGCAACTGTCGATGATGATCTCTGCATAAAGTGCAAGGTCTGTATTGATACCTGTCCATATGAAGCCAGGTTCTTTGATGAGGAGGATGAAGTTGTTAAGATAAATGAGATCCTGTGCCAGGGTTGCGGAGCCTGTATCGTGGCCTGTCCGACTGGTGCAACACAGCAAAAGAATCTGGCTGACCAGCAACTTATCAAGATGGTCGAGGTGATCTTTGGAAAAGGGAAAGAATCTGATAGACGAGATCAATCCTGAAATCAGAGATGTCCTCATTGAGATGGGTGCAGAGGACATATTCAAGTGCTACCAGTGTGGCAAGTGTGGTAGCACCTGCCCGTGGTTCCAGGTCGGTACCTACGATTTCCCGGTCTTCAGAGTTGCTCTTGAGGCAGCTCTGGGCACGCTTGCTGCGACTGAGGACAAGGATCAACTGGCAAAGGAGATTGACAAGGTCTATCGATGCGTTGGCTGTGAAGCCTGTGTTGACCAGTGCCCCCATGGGGTAAACATCCCCAAGATCTTT
>JALGWB010000177.1 GCA_025774405.1 bacterium | reverse complement strand
GATTTGTGCTTGAGCAAACCCCTGCCGAAAGTGCTGCCTACAGACTTTCGCGGCTTGACCTCGAGAGGTATGGCAGCAAGGCAGAGGCAATTGTCAAGGGTGATGTATCGAAGAAGAAAACTTACTATACGAATTCCACCTTTCTCAATGTCTCTCAAGCTCTCGATCCAATCGAACGAGTTCGCCTTGAAGGCAAGTACCATGATCTCATCGAGGCTGGTGCAATTTCCCATGTCTGGATCGCCGATTCGCGTCCTTCAAAGGAATCAGTTGCCAATTTTGTGATAAAGACTTTCAAACAGACAAGGAATGCTCAGATAGCATTTTCACCGGAGTTTACGTCATGCAATGCATGTGATCGTGTCGCCAGGGGACTCAGCGAAACGTGTCCCTTCTGTGGCTCGATGAATGTAGATGGGATAACAAGAGTAACAGGTTACTTTTCAAAAATAAGTGGCTGGAATGATGGTAAAACAGCTGAATTGGTCGATAGGTTCAGGAGCAGGTTATGATCAGGGTCAAGATCTACGGGAAGCAGGACTGTGATGCTTGCAAGGCAGCAATGGAGAAGATCTCCTATTTCACGAGGAAGTGGGGTTGGCAGGAAAGGACTTCGATTGAGTTCATCGACATGGAAACACCAGATGGACTTGCTGAAGGTGCCTATCGTGATGTCTATGACATTCCGACGGTCATCCTTGAGAGAAACCAGCAGGAGCTGACTCGTTGGGTCAAGCAGGTACCAGCCTCGAACGATTTCAAAGTCTTTTTTGAAGAATCCAATGGAGAATATCGAGATAAAGGGTTTCATTGAAACCTCATTTTGTGACTGGGATGGATACCTCACCTCGGTTGTATTCCTGCCTGGGTGCAATTTCAGATGTCCATTTTGCCAGAATGGAGATCTGGTTACCCATCCGGGAGACCTGCCGACCATAGATTTCGACGTGTTAAAGCATAGCCTTCTTAAGAGGCGTGACTGGATAGATGGGGTCGTGATCACAGGTGGTGAACCAACCATCCATGGGGATCTTGCTGAGCTGCTCCGAGCGTTTAAGCAGCTGGGATTCAGGGTCAAGCTTGATACCAATGGCACAAGACCGGACCGGCTTGAGGACTTGATATCCCAGGGACTGATCGATTATGTTGCCATGGATATCAAGGCCCCTCTCGATGAGCGTTATGACCTTGCTGCCGGCACGAAGGTAGATCTCAGTCGCCTTCGTCGCTCCATAGAAATCGTTCGCCAGCTGCCGAGCTACGAGTTTCGAACAACGCTTGTCCCAGGCATCATTGATGAGCAAGCCATATCCACTATAGCCACTTGCTTGAGAGGCGCCAAACGATACGTTTTGCAGCGATTTGTTCCCGAGAATTCCCTTGACAACTCCTATCGTCAAGCTATACCTTACAGCGACAATTTCGTTACTCGGCTACTGGAGATCGCTAGCAACTACATTGGTGACGTCTCATACAGGGGAAAGATAGGAGTGGGGCTCTCCTAGAACGGGGGGCTTATTTAATGGCTAAAACTTTCAAGGGTGGCGTTCATCCGCCTGAGGCCAAGGTTACTGCTGAGCTAGCTATTTCCGGGATTGAGCTGCCTGAGCGTGTTATAATCCCCCTCTCTCAACACACAGGTGCACCATCCGTTCCAATCGTGAAGGTCGGGGAAAAAGTACTTGTCGGAACGAAGATAGCTGAGGCGGATGGCTTTATCTCGGTTCCTGTTCATGCTTCCGTCTCTGGTGAGGTCAAAGCGATATCGGACTACCCGCATCCTCTTGGCAGAGCCATGCCCGCGATAGAGATTGAAAGTGATGGCAAGAATGAGTGGATAGATCTTTCTGACTGGCACGATCTGACTGATGCCTCACCCGATAGAATCCGTCAGGCTGTAAGGGGGGCAGGTATCGTGGGGTTGGGCGGTGCCGCTTTCCCAACTCATGTCAAGCTTTCACCTCCTGAGGGTAAATCCATTGACACGGTTATCCTGAATGGTGCTGAATGTGAACCCTATCTTACTGCTGATCACAGACTGATGCTTGAGCACCCTGATGAAATCCTTGAAGGGCTGAGGGTTATCATGAGAGTTCTTGGGGCGAGGCGTGGCTGCATAGGTATAGAGCGAAACAAACCGGATGCCATTCAGAAGATGAATGAAGCTTTGGGAGGAGAGAATGCTATCGAGGTGCTTGATCTGAAGGTGAAATATCCTCAAGGGGCAGAAAAGCAACTGATAAAGGCGATAACCGGTCGAGAGGTTCCCTGTGGCGGGCTGCCCATGGATGTTGGATGTCTTGTGCAGAACGTCGGTACAGCCTACGCGATCTATGAGGCGCTGAAATTCGGTAAGCCTCTTGTCGAACGTGTCTTAACGGTTTCAGGATGTGCAGCCAAGCGCTCCGGCAATTTCCTGGTGCGTATCGGAACCACTTTTGCTCATGTCGTTGACAAAGCAGGTGGTATGACTGAAGACTGCGCCAAGGTCATAATGGGCGGACCTATGATGGGGATAGCCCAGCACACACTTGGGGTACCTGTGGTCAAGGGTACTTCAGGCATTGTCTTGCTAAGCGAGGCTGAGATCTCCCTGGAGGAACCTGGACCTTGTTTGAGATGTGGCGCCTGCGTCGATCACTGTCCGATGAGACTTGTTCCTAATGAGATTGCCAGATTGGTTGAGAAAGGACATGTGAAGGCTGCTGAATCCTACGGTCTAATGGATTGCATGGAGTGTGGAGTCTGTGCTTATGTTTGTCCATCAAAGATAAATCATGTCCATCTGATCAAGGTTGGCAAGTCTGAGGTAATCGCCAGGCGGAAGAAGGAAAGCAAGAAGGAAGGTTAGATGAGTCCACTTGCTGTTGGTCCGTCACCTCATATCCGTCAAGACCTCAATATAAGAGGGGTCATGTATGCTGTGGTGATAGCCCTTATACCGGCAGCGATCGGAGGCGTCTACTTCTTTGGAATCAGAGCTCTGTTCATAATGATTCTTGCCAGCGTAGCTGCGATTGCTACCGAAGCGATCTGCCAGAAGGCAACAAGACGAGCCATAACCATAAGTGATGGCAGTGCTCTGATAACCGGCATCCTCTTAGCCTTTAACCTGCCACCAGGTGTGCCTTATTGGTTGCCGATCGTTGGTGCGGTATTCGCCATAGCTATTGCCAAGATCCCCTTTGGTGGGCTCGGCTACAATCCTCTCAACCCTGCTCTCGCTGGGCGTGCCTTCCTGCTCGCTTCATGGCCCGTGTATATGACTGCTGCCTGGACAGCACCTTCAAGGGGCACGCTCTCGGGTATGAACGCTATAACCACGGCAACACCCCTTGGCGTCTTCAAGGTCGCTCGCCAGATATTGATCAATCCAGGTGCTGGGGCAGATGAGATGAGCCGAGCAAATTCATATCTTGCTGAACTTTACTCATCAGCCTCACTCAAGAACCTGTTCTTTGGAAACGTTGGAGGTTGCATTGGGGAAACATCAGTTATTCTTTTGTTGATAGGTGCTGCCTACCTGCTCATTCGTGGCATCATCTGCTGGCGAATTCCTGTCTCATACATCGGCACAGTTGCGCTGCTGACCTGGATGCTTGGGGGAAAGGGACTCTTCCATGGCTACCCACTTTTCCATGTTCTATCCGGGGGGCTCGTCCTTGGGGCTTTCTTTATGGCGACTGATATGGTAACCTCACCAGTGACGCCAAAAGGCAAGATTGTATTTGGTATCGGTTGTGGTATCCTTACGACTGTAATAAGACTCTATGGAGGTTATCCCGAAGGTGTATCCTACTCCATCCTTATAATGAACATAACGGTTCCTTTGATTGATCGCTATACTCGTCCCAGGAAGCTCGGCGAGGTCGGGAGTTCATGATGATAAGACTGGTCGGTGTGCTTGCCTTGATTACCTTCGTTGCCGCTTTGGGATTGGGATTTGTGTATCAGAAGACGGCTCCAAAGATCGAGCAGCAGAGGCAGATAACGGATGAGCTGGCAATGCGAACCGCTTTGCCGGAAGCGGCTTGTGGGGTTTTCGTTGAGCGACAAGCGGATAGTCTCGTTTACTACGAGGGCTACAGGTACGCAGATACAACAGGTTTTGTTGGCTATGTAGTACGGGCTACTGGTAGGGGTTACAGCAGCACCATCGAGACCATGGTTGGGGTTGATCCCTATGGCAGGATAGCTGGCTTGAAGATCACTCATGAGCAGGAAACGCCAGGGTTGGGCACTCGGATTGAGGAAGTCAAGAGTACCAAGACTGTACTCGATGCTATAAAAGAGCTCATTGGTCAGGGCAGGCCCCCGAGGGTTGCTATAGACCTGGCCGACTCAAGCGGCCGCATCTGTCTCGAGGTTGGTATTGCGGATCCAAATGCGTGCGCCTGCGTGGATACCCTGGTAGCTTCGGAAGATACCGCTGGCGTTCTTGCGATCGTTCCCAAAGCCTTCTGCATGGCGCCGGAGGATTCAGCAGTCTATCTTTGCAATCCCCCCCTGGCTTTCGAGGTTGCCAAGAAGGTAATGCAGAAGTTGCGTGAACAGCGAACACCCTGGTTCCTTCAACAGTTCATTGGAAAGCGCAAGGCCAGCCTGCTTGTGGTTGCTGAAAAGACAGATACCTATATTCAAGCAATAACTGGAGCAACGATTTCCTCTGCTGCCGTCACCTCTTCGATAAGAGAGGCAATAGCAAGGCTGGAAAAGGCTATCGGTGGGTTCAAGGAGGAGAAGCCTTGAGTGTGGTTGGGGAGTTTACCAAGGGCTTCATAAGACAGAATCAAGTCTTTCGAATAGTGCTTGGGCTTTGTCCTGTACTCGCCGTTACAACATCACTCAAGAATGGAATCGGCATGGGACTGGCTGC